>CAZZFL010000042.1:2896-10698 GCA_964653395.1 uncultured Treponema sp.
TTCAAATTTTTCACTGGCAGAATGTTTTCAAGCTCGCTGTCAATCAATTCGGGCTTCACGTCGCTTCCAAAAATTTCTTCCATCGTTTCAAGATAAATTCGCTCGCGCGTAACTCGCGGCGATCGGCGATACTCTTCATAGACCGCGTTGAATCGCGCCACGTCGCCCTGCGCCATGTTCACGCGTTCTGAAGCGTAGCCTTCCGCCATTTGGATTTGCTTGTCCGCTTCGCCTTGCGCCTTCGGAATCTGCGCATTGTACGCTTCCTTTCCTTCGTTGATGAAACGGTTCATGTCCTGAATGGCTTTGTTCACGTCTTCGAACGCCACTTGCACTCCTTCAGGCGGAACGATGTTTTGCAGCTTCACGGCGATGACGCTGATTCCAAGTCCGAGCGTGGAAAAATTTTCGTTCATCATTTCCAAAGCCTTCACTTCGATTTCGGCGCGGTCGCTTCCCATCACGTTCAAAATGGCGCGGTCGCCCACAAGTTCGTTTATGACCGAACGCGAAATGTCGCGGATTGTCTGCTTTTTTTCGTACACGCCGAAAAGCCATTGGCGCGGATCCACGATTCGATATTGAATTATCCATTCCACGTCCACGATGTTCAAGTCGCCGGTGAGCATCGAAGATTCCGTGGTGACATTGTTGCGATATTCGTTCGTGCGTCCGGCCTTGACCGTGGTGAATCCGAATTGTTCGGTCTGGACGACTTTCACTGGCACATTGAAATTCTTGTCGATTCCAAAAGGCATTTTGAATTGAAGCCCGGGATCCGAAGTCTTGAGATATTTTCCAAAACGAGTGACGACGGCCTGTTCAGTTTCATCGACAATGTAAAAACTCGAGCCAATAATCACGAGAAAAAACGCGGCGAGAAGCAGCAAAATCCAAGTCGCTGGCCTCGCAAAAAAATTTTTCATTTTTGCCGCATTCGGCGAATTTTGATTTTCCATAATTATAATGTAGCAAATTTTCAGGAAATTGTATAGTGGAGAAAGATGTCTTTCGTTTGCTTTGAGAATTTTTTTTCGGGCGCATTTTTGTCCGCAGTCCTTTCGGACTGCTACCAAAAACCGGACTTTCCGTGCTTTCGATCGCACTTCGTGCTATCTCCATTCCTCCGCTCGCTCGCGCTTGCTTCGGAACGCCTTTCGGCGGCACTCTAATTCTTTGCGCGAAATTTTTTAAAATTTTCTTGCCGCGATTTTGCACAAAGTGCTTTTCTTTCCGGCGATTTTGTGGTATAATATTCGGCAAACGTTGCAAACATTCTTTTTTTAGGAGAAAATATGCGCACTTTTAAAGGCGGAATTTTTCCGCCTGAGCATAAGGAATTGAGTCAAGGAAAAAAAATCACGAAAGTTTTTCCGGCTTCCAAAATGTTTTACGTTCCTGTGACGATGGGCGGCGCGCCGAATGTCCCGATTGTAGAAGTCGGACAGCAAGTTTCGCGCGGGCAAGTCATCGCAAAAAGCGAAGCGTTCGTGAGCGCGCCGGTTCACAGTCCGGTGAGCGGCACTGTGAAAAAAATCGTTTCGAATCTTTCCACTGCCAATACCGAAGTTCCGTGCATCGTGATTCAGGCGGACGATGAAAACCGCGTCGATTTTATGCCGCCGCTCGATCCTTTTTCGTGTTCGCGCGAAGAGGCTTTGGCGCGTGTCAAAGATGCGGGCATTTGCGGAATGGGCGGCGCGTCGTTTCCCACGCACGTCAAATTGAATCCGCCAAAAGATTGCAAGATTGATTTTATCCTTCTCAACGCGGCGGAATGCGAGCCGTATCTCACGGTGGACGAGCAGACTCTCGATGAAATGCCGGAAAAAGTCATGGACGGACTTTTGATCGTACAAAAGATCGTGGCTGCGTGCAACGATCGCGAGACGAGCGAAATCAATGTTCGGATAGTTTTGGAAAGCAACAAAGCGCATCTTGTTCCGAAATTGGAAGAAACGGCGAAAAAAATTCGCGATGAAAAAAATATTTCTATAGAGATAATTCTCGTAAAGACAAAATATCCGCAGGGCGCGGAAAAAGACATCATCACTGCGGCGACAGGTCGCGAAGTGCCCGCCGGAAAACTTCCCGCCGCTTCGGGCTGCGTGGTCTGCAATGTGGGCACGGTCTGCGCCATAAGCGAAGCCTTCCGCGAAGGAAAGCCTTTGATTGAACGCGCGTTCACGGTGAGCGGCTTGGGCGTGAAAGAGCCGAAAAATCTTTTTGCGCCGCTTGGAACTTTGGTGAGCGATTTGGTCGGCGGCGAAATTCAGCTGCAAGAAAATGTGGCGAAAATTTTGTCGGGCGGTCCGATGATGGGATTTTCGATGCAAAGCGCGGCGTTCCCGATTCTCAAAGGCACGAGCGGAGTTTTGTTTTTGACGAAAGCTGAAATCGACGCGACGGAAACTTCGCCGTGCATCGGCTGCGGAAGATGCGTTGACGTTTGTCCGATGCGCCTCACGCCCGTAATGATAATTCGTTCGGTAAAAAGCGATGCGCTTGAAGCCGCGAAAAAATACGGATTGATGGATTGCTTTGAATGCGGCTCGTGCGCCTATGTTTGCCCGGCGACTGTTCGTCTCGTGCAAATAATTCGTCTCGGAAAAAACGCGGAACGCGCGCGGCTCGCCGCAGAAAAGGCGAGGGCGGCCGTTCAGCAGAGTCAATCAAATTCAAAATAAGGAAGTGAGATAATATGGAAAAAATGATTCTTTCTTCTTCGCCGCACATTTCCAACGGAAGAAAAACTCAAGCCTTGATGTTCACGGTGGTGGCTTCCCTTATTCCTGAATGTGTTTACGGCGTGGTGATTTTCGGAATTCCCGCTCTGATTACGATTTTGGCGAGCGTGGCTTCGGCGGTGCTTTTTGAATTCCTTTTCAATTTGCTCGCGAAAAAAAAGCAGACGATTTCCGACGGCTCCGCGATAATCACGGGAATTCTTCTCGCGCTTGTTTTGCCGCCGACGATTCCGGTTTGGCAGACGGTGTTTGGCGCGGCGTTCGGAATCATCGTCGCGAAGTTGCTTTTCGGCGGACTTGGAAGCAATGTCTGGAATCCGGCTTTGACTGGACGCGCGTTTTTGTTCGTGAGTTTTCCAGTGACGATGGGAAGCGCGTGGATAACGCCTTTGCCTGACGCGGTGAGCACGGCGACGATTTTGTCTTCAATAAAAAGCGGCGCGTTCACTCCGAGCCGCGAAATTTATTTGCAATACTTTTTTGGAAACCGCGCCGGATGCATCGGCGAAACTTCGATTTTACTGATTTTGATTTCGTTCGTTTTCCTTTTTGCGACAAGGACGATCGACTGGCGCGCGCCTTTTTCTATGGTGGCGACGACCGCGCTTTTGACTTGGATTTCAGACGGCGACATTTTGATGGCGTTGCTTTCGGGCGGACTCATTTTCGGCGCGACTTTCATGGTGACAGATTATGTGACCGCTCCAGTTACAAAGCCTGGTCGCCTTGTTTACGGCGCGGGCTGCGGACTCATCACTTTTTTGATCAGAAAATTCGGCGGCTATCCTGAAGGCGTGATGTTTTCAATTTTGATTATGGATTCGCTCACGCCTTTCCTGAACAAAATCACTCGGCGAAAATACGGCTACAAAAGATCCGCGGTGGAGGCAAAATGAAAAACGCGTTCATTCTTGGAATAAAACTTGCGCTTTATGCGTCGGCGGCATGTCTTGCGCTGGCCGTCGTGAACAATTTTACCGCGCCCGAAATCGCGTCCCATGCCTTGAAAAAGGAACAGACTGCGCTGAAAATAATTTTTCCGCAGGCGGAAAATTTTGAAAAAATCGAAAAAATTTCCTTGCCGCAATCAAGCGCGACAATCGATTCTTTTTACAAAGTGATTCAGGACGGAAGCGTCGTGGGCTACGCCGTGAAAATTACGGGGCCCACTTACGAAACTTCCACTTTGGTGGCGGGCTTTTCTCCAGAATTGCAAATCTCGGGCGTGCACATTTTGGCGACGTCGGATTCGCCTGGCTTCGGACAAAAGGCGGCCGATGCGAATTATCGCAATTCAAAAGGAACGACTTTTTACGGACAGTTCGCCGGAACAAGCGCGAAAGAGCCGCTCGTTTTGGGAAGCGACTATGAGGCAATCAGCGGCGCGACAATCACTTCGCGAACGATGGGCGCGCTCGTTTCAAACGCGGCCGAAGCCGTGAAAATATACATCGAAGAAAACGGAGGACGATAGAAACAATGAACGCTTTGAAAATTTTCACGAACGGAATCGTAAAGGAAAATCCGCTTTTGGTTCTTTCGCTCGGGCTTTGTTCGTCGCTCGCCGTGACAACTAGCGTTTTCAACGGAATCGGAATGGGCGCGAGCATGATGTTCGTGCTTTTGATGAGCGAAATCATCATCAGCATTTTCAGGAAACTCATTCCGGACGCGATTCGTCTTCCGGTTTTCATAATTGTAATCGCGGCGTTTACAACAATCGTGCAGCTTCTTTTGGGCGCGTACTTGCCCGATCTTTCGGACGCGCTCGGCGTGTTCCTGCCGCTCATCGTCGTGAACTGCATCATCATGGGGCGCGTGGAAGCGTTCGCCTCCAAAAACAATGTCGCGCATGCGATTTTGGATGCGCTCGGAATGGGCTTGGGCTACACTTGGGTGCTCGTCGCGATTTCGGCGGTGCGCGAACTTTTGGGCAGCGGAAAACTTTTGGGCTTTCAGATTTTTGCCGAAGAAAACGCCGTGGGATTTTTCGCGGGCGCGCCCGGCGGATTTTTCGTTTTCGGAATTATGATTGCCGTGGTTCTTTGCGTTTCGTCAAAAGGAGAAAAATAATAAAAGCTCCGCACAAATAACGCGGCACTTTTATTTTCTTTGAAATTTTTAGCGATAAAGGAAGTTTCGACTTCCGAATCGCTAAAAACGCGATTTCATAGCGAAGCTGGGAATCGCAGTATATAATCGAGTTTTGAAAAAACTCGATGTTAAAATCAACAATTATATTTTAGTTGCTGATTTTAACGTTGTTAAGTTTCCGTTGGAAACTTGCATTTAACTGCCACTTCTCATTTCATTGTGAAGTGGCATAGAAAGTCAATCGAAAGTTGCAACTTTCTTCTTGACTTTTTACGGGAGAAAAATATGCCTGAATTGTTGAAAATATTTTTGAAGTCGATGCTCGTGGACAATGTGATTTTGGTGCAATATTTGGCTTTGTGTCCATTCATGGGAATGACGAGCGACACTGGAAAATCGGCGGGAATGGGACTCGCGACATCTTTCGTGATTTTGCTTGCCACCGCGGTCACATATCCGATTTATTATTGCATTTTGGTTCCGCTCAATTTGAAATTTTTGCAGACGCTGATTTTCATTTTGGTGATTGCGTCGCTCGTGCAGCTTGTGGAATTCTATTTGAAAAAATCCGCGCCGTCCCTTTACAGCGCGATGGGCGTTTATCTTGCGCTCATCACGACGAACTGCGCCGTGCTCGCTGTCACTCTCAATTGCATTTCCAAAGGCTATGGCTACGCGCAGTCGATTGTCTATGCGGCGGGAAGCGCGGGCGGCTTTTTGCTTTCGATGGTGATAATGGCTGGAATCCGCGAGCGGATGCGAGTTTCCGACGTGCCGAAATTCCTCAAAGGCAATTCGAGCCTTTTCATCACGGCGGCACTTTTGTCGCTTTCGTTCATGGGCTTCAAAGGTTTGATAAATTAGTTTGATGTCGAGTTGATAATTACGAGGTGGATATGAATACAATTTTGATTACGATTGCGGTGGCGTTCGCGCTCGCGTTTTTGCTTGGACTTTTGCTCGGCGTTTTCAAAAAAATTTTCGCCGTGCCTGTAAACGAATTGGAACTTAAATTGCGCGAGGTTTTGCCTGGCGCGAATTGCGGAGGCTGCGGATTCGCCGGATGCGATGCTTATGCGGCTGCCGTGGCCGCGGGAGAAGCCGAGCCGAATTTGTGCGCGCCGGGCGGCGCTTCCGTGGCGGCTTCCATCGCGAAAATTTTGGGCAAAGAAACGAGCGTCGTGAAAAAGGCGGCCGTGCTGTGCTGTCGCGGTACGAAAGAAAGCGCGCAGTCTCGCGGCGAATACAAAGGCGTTCAAACTTGCGTGGCCGCCGTCCAAGCAATCAACGGCACAAAAACTTGCTCGTTCGGATGCGCCGGCTTTGGCGATTGCGTGGCCGCCTGCAAATTTTCCTCTATAGAAATCGGGCCGGAAGGAATTCCCGTGGTCGATGTGAATTCGTGCGTCGGATGCGGAAAATGCGTCAAAGCATGTCCAAAGCATTTGATTTCGCTTTTGGAAACGCAGAAAAAAATCGCCGTCGCGCTGTGCCAAAATCGCAGCGACAACAAGCCTTCGATTTTGAAAAATTGCAAGAACGGCTGCATAAAATGCGGCAAGTGCGAAAAGGCGTGCGAATTCGACGCGCTCAAATTGCAAAACGGAATTCCTTTGATTGACGCGCAAAAATGCACCGCCTGCGGAAAATGTGTGGAAGGTTGTCCGACGCACGTCTTGACACTTTTTCCGTTTTAGCGGATAATATAATTATGGCAAAGTCACAAAGTTTTTTCGCAAAGTTGTTTTCCTCTTTTTTTGGTTCGAATGATTCCGATGCCGAAAAAAAACGCAAGTTGAAAGCGATTGCGAAAAATCTTTCCAAGTCAAAATATCATTTTTACAAGAACGACGAAGCGCAGCCCGCGCTCGCGAAATTTCTCTACGACATTTACAAGGCGATTTTTCCTGCCAAAGCAATGTTCATGGCGCAGGACAATCCAAATCGTCTCAAGTACATGGTCGTAAATTATTCGCTTGACGAAAAAAGTCATGCGGTGCTTGATTCGCTTTCGGAAGAGGCGATAAGCGAGGCTGTGAAAAATTCCAGCGTGGAAAAAGTAAGGGCGCAAGTGCAGAAAAACATCGAAAACATGATGCAGATTTTTACGACGGAAAAAATCGCGCAGCTCGAGGCACTTTATAGAAAAATAGCGATGTTCAGGACTTTCTGCACTTACGACTTTTTCTTCATTTTGAAAAAATTCGCCTCCACGCTTCACGAAGGCGATTTTTCGGTTACGCCTGAATTCAGCAAAATAAACGGCGAATATGTCGGCGAAGATTTGAAGGATTTCATAGCCGTGGCATACGTTTTCCCCGAGCGCGAAGATTGGAGTGATTTGATAAAATTTTTCAAGGCGGCGAAAGGTTCCGAGCCTGTTACGCTCAACGTTTGGAACAAGGTTGTGAACCGCGTGAATTCCGTGAAAAATTCGCGCGTGCTTGAAATGCTGATTCAAGTGGCGACAAAAAATCCCGAATATGTTCCCGAATACAATTTTTCCGAAGAGCCGATTGTTGACGGCTTCCTCGATAAAATTCGAAGCGACGCGGAAAAGACAATCAGTTCTATTGCGGCGGCACAGCAGAACAACAAAATTGATGACTTGTTGAACCAAATTTTCGGCACGACTTCCATAGACAGGCTTTCAAACTACACTGCCGCGAACAGCGCGATTTACGAGCGCAAGAGCGTTGGCTCGTTTGAATATGTGAACGAACTGAATTATTACAAGGCGTTTTTGCTCGACTTCGTGAAAAAGGATGTGCGCGAATTTTCCGACTTGGTTTTGGTGCGCGGCACTTGGTCCACGCAGGCGCTTTCCACGCCGATGTCCAACGCGTATCACGCGCTCATCGATTCGAGCGAAACGCTTTTGGCGTTCGACGCGAAAATCGCCGAAAACGCGGAAATTGGCGTGAAGCTGAAAAATCACATGCCGAGCGTGGATCGCGGAAA
>CAZZFL010000042.1:10798-12605 GCA_964653395.1 uncultured Treponema sp.
ACGCGGAAATTGGCGTGAAGCTGAAAAATCACATGCCGAGCGTGGATCGCGGAAAAGAAGCGCGGAACATAGTGGGCACGATTCTTTCTGATTTGAACGAAGAGGCGAAAAAGCTTTGCGTTGAGGGAACTAAAAATCTCATCGTGATTGCGAAGACCACGAAAACTCTGCTTGAAGATTATGCGAAGCCCAATGGCGAAGTCATCATAAATTGGAAAGAACTTGACCGCTTTTCCGATCATCCGATAAAAGAGCTGGGCGTGGGAATTTATAAGAACATCTATCTTTTTGCAAATTTGATGCAAAGTTGTCTGGGCGGCGCGACGAGTTGATGTTGCGTTCGCGCAATCAACATACCTAGATGCAGAGCATCGAAGTATGAAATTCTTCGCACGAATCAAGTTTTGTCGGAATTGTGCTCAATCGGCGTTTTCTGGAAAAAGTCCTTCCACGATGAATTCTTTTGGAATGCGCGAAGGTCGGCCATCCTTGTTTACGCTCGCCCAAGTGACTTTGGCTTCCACGCAAATCGTTCCGTCCGCCTTGCGAATGGTTTGTCGCATCGTTCCGCGCACCGCGCCCGTTTCAATCGGCTCGACTTCCACAAAAAGTTCGTCGTCCAAATATGCGCTCGCTTTGTAATAAACGTCGATGTGCGAAATGTACAAAAAATATCCTGCCGCGATGAAACCTTTGTAGTCGAAATTTATTCCGTGCAAAAATTCCATTCTGCCAAATTCAAGGAAATTCACGTAGACTGCGTTGTTGACGTGACCGTAGGAATCGCATTCGTAATTGCGCACTCGAAGGCGCGAAGTGATTTTCATAGAATAATTCTAGCACATTTTTGCGTGAAGGGCAAGTTCCTTAATTTTCAACAACGAAAAAAATTCGCATGAAACTTCGCCTATGGCTTGTTGCGAGAACAACTTTTGAATTGTTGAAAACGCTCGGGTTTTGCGAGCAAACAAAAACTCGTAAGCAGGGCTACGCCTTGCGATGTATTTTAGCGCGGATTTTAATTTCAATTTTTCAAAACCGAATCCACTAATCGTTTGAGCGAATCGTCCTGAACTACGTCGCTTATTCTGAGATTTTCATTTATTGAAAAAATTCCGTCTTTGTCCTGGCAAATCACTTCGTCGGAAACGGACGCGATGGAAATTGCCTTTGCCAAAAGCGACTTTTTGTCTGCGGCGATTTCTTCGTTCACAAAAATTCCGTCTTCGCCGAAATTTGGAACGGCAGTGGAAAAATTCAGCGTGGCTTTTTCATGCTCGTTTGAGCCAAAGCCTTGAATGCTTCTCAGCTTCATTGCCGCTTGCAGAAGTCCGCCTTTTTTTCTCAAAGGCTTTACGGCAAAAAAATCCTGCGAAATGTCTTCGCTTATGTCGATTTTTTCGGCGGGCAAATGCGCATTCTTTTCGTCTGAGGAAACGGAAATTTTATCGCCGCTTTCGATTTGATCCAAGGAAATTTCTTGTATGGGCAAATCGTTTTCGCCGATTTCCGCAATTTCTTTTGCCAAATCGATTTCGTCGTCCCAATCAAAAATTTCTTCCAATTCGCCGAATTCTTCATCCTTCTTTGAGTTTGCGGAAGAAGAATTTTTTGCAGGAAAGTCTTGCATGTGATGCACCTCCGGCACAATTTTTCGACGAATTTTTTGAAGCTTGCGACGCAAACTTTTCTCTATTTATTGATTATCGGAATTTTTTTTAAGATATTTTAGCGCGGATATGAAAAATCTACGCAAGCGCAATCGCGCGATTTTGGGAATTTTTTTCGCGGCGTTTCAATCTTGCAA
>CAZZFL010000043.1:0-12310 GCA_964653395.1 uncultured Treponema sp.
GCGTCAGATTTTTTCATCTGAATTTTCATTTCTCCTCCCATCCAAATTTGAGAATTTCACGAATCATCGAAAAAGACAAAATGTTCGACCTTCAATTTATGGCGAAACGATTCTCGCAACAAAACGGCGACAAACATCAGCCGCAAATTTTAATTTTCAATCTTCAACAAAAATATACAAATCGCTGTTTTGTTCTTTCGCCGAACAATTGTATTTTTTGCCGTCGCTCGCGCTCACCGCATAGCGAGAATATTTTTGCTTTTTGATGTCCAAATCAAATCCTTCCGCAAAACAGGCATCGCCTTCATTTTTCAAATATGCAGCCGCAATCAATTTGAAGCCGTTCCCGTTGTCAGCGAAAATGAAAAATCCAGTGTTTTCAATTTTTCGCGAATTCGCGATAAGCCTGACATTGTCCTTTAATTTTTTTTGAAACGACGAAACATCGATTTCGGTCGCGCTACTTTCAAACGCCGAGTACGAAGGATTTTCCGGCAAAACATAAAAATACAAATCGCTATTTTCGACGCGAGTTTCAAAACTATATTTTTTTCCGTCGAGCGGAACGACGGCGGCATATTTGTATTTGCCAAAATCTTTCGTAGCGTTCGCTTCCATCGTAGTTCTGTCGTGCAAATATTTTAGCTTGCCGTTTCCAAATTTTTGCCAACCATTTCCTTCGTAAATATAAACATCAAAATTCGCGCCATTTGGATTCGCAAGATTCACCAAGACAATATTATCTTTTACGCCTTTGTTCGCCTTGATGTCAACGAGCATCGCGACGTCCGCGCCTTCGCCATCGTAAACCGGAACATCCTGCGCCACGGCAAAAAATCCCGCACAAATGAGCATGAACGCTCCGAAGAAAAATTTTTTCACAATTTCCTCCTAGGATAAAAATTTCAGCGATTGCGAGTTTTGATTTTTTCTCGCAATGCAAATTCTATTTAAATTATAAACAAAAATTTTTGCGATGTCAAACGAAAAAGAAAAATATATTTTTGCAAAATCTGCGATGTCAATTATCCTGCGCGCGAAGTCCGAATTTTTCCTTGCGCTGATGCTTGTCGCTTCCGGCAGGTTCAATGTGAATCACGATGTCGTAGACTTCGGGAATTGCGGCGCGAACATTTTCTTCCACTTGCTCGGAAAGTTCGTGCGCGTCGAAAACCGTAATGGAGGGGTCCACTTCGATGTCCAAATCGATGTCGAAAAACGAAGCCATTTTTCTGATGCGCGCGCGATGCGGATTCGTAACGCCCGGAACTTTCGCCGCCGCGTCGAAAAGTTTTTTGTAAAGCGAATTGTCAACATTGCCGTCCATCAATTCCAAATTGATTTGCCTGAAAATTTCCAAAGCATTTTTCACCACCCAGCATCCGACGCAAAGCGCGATGATTGGATCGAGCAAAGGCTGGCGGAAAAAAAATGCCGCGCCGAGTCCAAGCAAAATTCCTGCCGAAAGAATTATGTCGCTTTTCATATTTTGCGCGTTCACCTTTACAATTTCGCTGTCGGAAATTTTTCCATAGTAAAATTGGATTGCCGCCAAAATTGATTTTCCTCCAATCGAAATCAGCGCGGCGCAAATTGCGAGGCGAGACACTTCCTTCGCCTGAATCGGATTTTTTATGAACAAAAAAATTTCCGCCACGGATTTCATCGCAAGTTGCGCTCCAGCATAAAAAATCACGAACGAAAGAATCAGCGTCGCAGTCGTTTCGGCGCGTTCGTGTCCCCACGGATGATCGTCGTCACCAGGCCTCGAAACAATTCCGCTCACGACGATTGTGACGAGGGCAATCAAAACGTCGGTCGAACTGTCGATGGCATCGCCCATCACGGCAAGCGATGAAGCGATGTGTCCCAAAATCAATTTCGTTGCGGCGAGGGCGGCATTCCCCAAAAGCGCGATAATTCCCGCGAGCCGAATGTAATGCGATTTCATATTCGGTGAAAGCATAGTCGTAGTATAACATTGCTTTTGGAAAAAATCCAGTGGAAAAAATGCATTAAAGATAGTATGCGATAGATCTCACATGAATCTTTGCACCAAATCCAAAATTGTTTCCTTCGCCTTCTGCCGGTCGCTGTCGATTGCGGGAAACAACACCGCAGGACTTATGTGCATAGCGTTACAAAGTTTCAACAGCGTGCTAACTGTGGGAGTTCGTTTCCCGTTTTCAATGTAAGTAATCATATTTTGCGAAACGCCAGATTCCAACGCAAGCTCCATCTGCGAAAATTGGGCGTTTTCGCGTTCTTGTCGCAGTCGCTTGCAGACGAACCGTTCCTGTTCTTCAATGGTCATTTTGTTATTTTTTAATAAACATTGTATAAAAACAAATGAATCTAGTATTGATTTAAATAAATATAGTATATATAATATACACGATATTGAAACGGCGATATGAATAAAAAGGCGGGAAAGCATAAGGTAAGGAGAAAATATGCATGAACTCACAATACTGATGCCTTGTCTGAACGAGGCTGAGACACTGTCTGTCTGCATCAAAAAGGCGAAGTCTTTTCTAACAGAGAACAGGATAGACGGAGAGATATTGGTCAGTGACAACGGCAGCACAGACGGAAGTCAAGAAATCGCCATAAAAGAAGGAGCGAGAGTTGTATCCATAAGCGAGAAAGGCTACGGGAGTGCGCTGATTGGTGGCTGCAACGCTGCGGAGGGCAAATACATTATTATGGGCGACGCAGACGACAGCTACGACTTCTCGAAACTGATGCCATTTGTCGAGAAACTTAGGGAAGGTTACGAACTTGTGATGGGGAACAGGTTTAAGGGCGGCATAGAGAAAGGAGCGATGCCACCTCTGCACAAATACATCGGAAATCCCATCCTTTCATTTATCGGAAGGCTTTTTTTCAAAAGCAGGATAGGCGACTTCCACTGTGGACTTCGCGGATACAACCGCGAGAGCATATTAAAACTTGGACTTAAGACCACCGGAATGGAATATGCAAGCGAAATGGTCGTCATGGCGGAACTGAATCACCTAAAAATAGCGGAGGTTCCCACCACACTGCGGAAGGACGGAAGAAGCCGTCCACCGCATCTCAGAAGCTTCAGAGACGGATGGAGACACCTGAAATTCCTATTTATGCACACGCCGAACTGGTTGTTGCTCTATCCGAGCATCGCTCTGCTTGCTGTGGGTCTTTTGGGGAGCATAATTCTTCTGCTCGGTGCGGTCAAAGTCCTCAATGTGACGCTCAGCATCCATACGCTCCTGTACTGCATGTTCTTCCTGATGATTGGATTCAACATCATCGACCTGTTCCTTATCATAAAACTATACGCCTACAACCATCAGTTCATTCCCAATCAATCGGCGGTGAATTGGAACAAGAGAGTGAGGGAGGATTTCTTCATCTTTGTGGGTGCGCTGCTGGTACTTATCGGAGCATGGTTGAGTGTAGTGGCAGTACTGTATTGGAGAAACACAGGATACTCAAACCTCCTGCCAGAGGTTATGATGCGTTTTGCGATTCCTGCTTGCGCACTGCTTGAAATCGGATTTGAGTCATTGTTCTCAGGATTCATAATGGGTATTATGAAAATCAAAACAAACAAAATTTGAGGAGGAAAAAATGTTCACAAAGTTTTTTCATAACAAAATGGTTTATTCAAGAAGAATGACGCGGTTGACGCAGCTTCTTTCCAAAACATTGCATGGTTATGGGGGGGGGTATAACATTCTTGATGTAGGTTGTGGCGACGGGCGGATTGACAGCAATCTTATGCGCGATAACAAGGAAATCAAAATAACTGGCATCGACGTTCTTGTAAGGCCGAATACTTTCATAGATGTAAAGGAATATGACGGACATCACATTCCTTTTGAGGACAATGCGATTGATGTAGTCATGGCTATAGATGTCCTACACCATGTGGACGAGCCAAGCGAATTGCTGAAAGAAATGACCCGCGTTACGTCCTCGACGATCATCATCAAGGACCACATAAAAACGGGGATTGTCTCTTATCTGAAACTCCGCCTTATGGACTATGCAGGAAACGCGCATCACCATGTGCGACTTCCCTATAATTACCTGACAGAAAGACAATGGGAAGAACTGTTTCAAGAAAACAATCTTGAAGTACAGGAATGGCTTGTAGACCTACATCTTTATACAGGATTGTTCCATTTGCTTTTTGACAGGAACTTACATTTCATTGTGAAACTCAGAAAGCGTGGTTCCGCCATGCGACAAAATATTGAGGAGGGATAAATGTTGAAAAATGATATACCAACCGTTAATTTTTTGAAGGCGCATAGGCTCAAGCCTGCCGTCTTGCTGCGTACCGCCATGTTTTTTGTCTCTGTCGCATTACCGCTCATGCTCCGTTCCGAGCAGGTTCGGACATTGCTACTCGCGCTCTGCGAGAAAGTCCTGCACAGGCAGCCGGTCTCCAAACTCGCATATCTTTCTTCTATTCGAGGTATCGTATGCAGTATAACAGCAGGTCTGTTTTTGACAAGTCTTTGCATCTTCTGCCTCTATAGGGAGAAAATTGAACACTCGCCAAAACTGCAAGCCATTGCCACCGCAATTACGGGAGGCTTCTCTGCGATGTTCGTCCTTCTTGTCCTTGACGGCGGAAACAATTGGGGCGGAGATTTCTCCGAATACATTGCGCAAGCACGGGCAATCATCACGGGCACAATTGATGAGCAGGTAAAAAACAATACGTATATCATAGAGCATTCTTCGCCGATCGGGGATGCCGTCTATCCATGGGGATTTCCGTTCCTGCTCGCGCCGTTTTATGCACTGTTCGGGAAAAGTCTCTTCTTCCTGAAACTTCCTGTCATGCTCTGCTTTTCAGTTTCCTCCGTATTCTGCGTCCTCCTGTTCAGAAATCATTTTTCGTTTTTCCAGGCAGAGTTACTCACTCTTTTTGTTGCTGCGAACCCGATGTTCATCAATTTCTGCAACCAGCCACTATCCGACATTCCCTTCCTATGCTTCTCCCTTGTGACATTGTATTTCTTTGATGGACTGTTCTATACTGCGGACAAAAATAGGCAAATTGTTTGTGGCATCGGCTCCGGCATATTTGCATTCCTCGCATTCATGACGCGCACAAACGGAATCGTATTCCCATGTCTGATTGCTGCCATGCACATTATGTACCTGCTTTCAAAAAACAGTAGTATCAAGTCATGCTTGGTCAGACTCCATTTCAAGGATTTCGCCGCGCTGAACCTGCCAGCACACATGCTTCCATATATTTTGTTCGCGTTATTCTGCCTGATTCAAAACGCATTTCTACCCAAAGCGGGCATGACGCATCTTAACCTTTATTTTCCTATTTCACCAGTTAGAGCCATAAAATTCATATCATATTACTGCTTCGTATTCAAGGATTTTTTTCCGTTCAGAAAAAGTTTCTTCTATGCATGGTTCGCGCCAATTTTCATATACGGCTTTGTCCGCTCTCTGTTCAGGCAGCCACTGCTATCGATTTATTTTTTTGGAACAATGGGGATACTTATTCTTGCCCCATTCACAGGAGGAATCCGCTATGTGTTTCCCGTAATTCCCGTGATGATTGTTTTTACGGGCTACGGAATAAAATCGCTTATAAGCAATTTTATCAACAAGGATAAACTTGAGAGATTTGCCGTCTTTTTGGAAATCATCTCGCTGTTCATCTGCATGGAAATCTATGCTACAACAAAAAAAGGAGCAGACAAATACGGCGCGTATTCATCCGATGCAAAGGAAATGTATGCCGTGATAGGTTCGCAGACTGAACAGAGCGCAAAGATAATCTTCTTCAAGCCCCGTGTTCTATATCTTGAGACGGGTAGACTCGGCTTCCAAACAAAAGACATAAGGCGACTTAACGACGCAGACTATTTGCTGCTTTCAAAGGACGGATACGGAACTTTCGACTACGAAATAGAGCAACAATATCCCACTGAATGCGAAAATCTCCAAAAACTTTTGGAGAACGACACAATGAAGTTATATAAAATTATTTCCCAAACGACAGATTGAAAGCATAGTCGTAGTATAACATTGCTTTTGGAAAAAATCCAGTGGAAAATGCATCGTCGGAAATATGCCGATTGTTGCAAAACGCCGCGAGTTTCGCAAAGTGAAACTCGCGGAGACAAGCATTTGCGGCTTCAAAAAATCAGGCTTCTATAAAATTGACGCGCACGTTCGGAATGTCGATGGATTTCACTTTCACGCGGCGAGTTTCGTTCAAGGCAATTTTTTCGCGCGGAACAAAACTTGTTTGCTGCGCCAAATCGGGAATCAAAAAAACCGCTTCCTTGCCTTTGAAATCCACGCAAACCGCATCGCCCGTCCAATCGGGATTTTGCGAAAGATAGACGAGCGTCCAATGCAATTCGCTTTTGCGCGAAGCCTTTCTGCAAGCGATGGACGCTTCGTCGCCCGCGCTCAAACGTTCGAGCATCGCGTCTTTGTCGATTAAATCGCGGCCGTCCAAAAACGCGCGAAGTTGTTCATGACAAAGCAAATCTCCGTAACGGCGAAGCGGGCTTGTAACTTGGCTGTACATTCCCAAACCCAATCCCGCGTGCGAGGAGGGGGTAACGCCGACGCTTCTTCTGCGCATGCATTTTATCATGGCGAAATCGCCAGCCAAACCTTCGGGAAGGTTCGAAGGAATTTCAGGATTTTCCTGACTCACATAAACAAACGGAATTTTATTCGCAAACGCAAATCGCGCCGCCCCCTCCCCTGCGAGCAACATCATCTCGCGCACCAAGTCCGCGCTTTTTGTACGCACTTGCGGTTCGATGAAAACTTTTTTTTCTTCGGAAATCCAAATGTGCACTTCCGGCATGTTGATGTCAACGCTGCCATTTTTTTTGCGGCGAGCAATGTTGCGCTCGGCAATTTTCATGAGCGAATTCAAATCGGCAGAAATTTTCTCGCGTTCGCTTTGAGATTCATTTTCAAGCGAAGAAAAATCTCCCGCCAAAATCAAATCGGCATTTTTGTAAGTGAGCCGCTTGACCTTCACAAGCGTTTTGAAAATTTTGCATTCTTCAATCGCGCCGTCATCATTCAACAAAATTCTAAACGAAAGCGCGTTGCTTTTTTCTTTGAGGCCGAGCGCATAATCTTCAAGGCAATCTTCGCAAAGCATGCGCGACGCGCCTTCCGGAATGTAAAGCGTTCCTCCGCGATTCATCGCGGCCGTGTCGATTGCGCTTTGCGGCATCACGCTGCTCGCAGGATCTGCGATGTGCACCCACAAATATTTTCCGTCGAACGCCACGGCATCGTCGGGATCGTGCGAATGCTCGCTGTCGATGGCGTAGGAAATTTCCGGAATCTGAAGCCGTTCTTCCTGCGGCGGAGAAGCGAGCGAAAGTTGAGCCGACTGCGTGGAAAGTCCCCAACGCACGGGATGCGGATTTCGCGCTATGTCCCAAATTTTCGTTTCGAGCAAAAGCCGGTGCGCGTTTTCAGGCGTTGGCGCGATTTTCATTTCCGCCATCACTTTTGACTTTTCGGTTTTTCCGAGCGCGACCGCTTCCACTTCGCCCATAAATTTCGAATCGTTCGGCAAATCAAGCGAACGCGATTTTAGCCGCGCGATGAATTCCGAAAAATATTTCGCGCCGTTTTCTTTTTCGTCTGCCTTTTTTTTGAGCGCGGAAATTTCTTCTTGCGTGCGCGGCGTGAAAAATATTTTTCCCGTTTTCAAATTTTCTTCGTCGAGCGCGAATTCAAATCCTTCGCACAATTTTGAAAAATAGAAAAAACTGCTTTCGGCCTTTGCCGCGCCGTCAATCAAATCAAGCAATTCTTCGAACGAAATTTTTTCGCCCGCGCTTTCTTCGTCGGAAGCCAAAAGCTCATACGCTTCGAAAATTTTTTCTTTCGCCGAATCGTCGCCAAAATTCAAAATTTTTTCAAGCGAAACATTTTCGCCCGGCAATGCGACGACATCTTTTTCGCGCACTTTTTGACTTTCGTATTTTGCAGGCTTCCCGCTCGGCGTGGCTGGAGCGACGCAATATTTTATGACGAATTTTTCGTCTTCAATTTCAGTTACAATTGCGACAGATTTTTTGTAAAGCACGGCTTGATTTTTTTTCAACATATTCTAATAATAGAATTATTTTTTGAGAACGTCAACCAAGTGCGAGCCTGCGCCAAGCAAATCAGGTCGCGACGAAACGCAAAGCGCATATTTTTTGAAAAGCTCGAAAGTTTCTTCGTCGAAAGAATTCAGTTCGCGACGCATGTAGTCGGAAGGTCCATCGGGAGAAAAAATTGCCGCGCGTTCCAAGTGCGATTCCTTCGCAAGCAAATCGATTTCCTCGCGCCGTGAATACGAATACAAATCGTCCTCGCCGCAAATCGTTTTAAAATCTTCCGAAACTTGCCGCTTCAAAAAATTTTCCTTGATTTTATTTTTTCCAAAACAATAAGTGAGAATCGCGTACTCGTTCATCACGTATCCCGCAAAAATCACGCCGCCCGTTTTCGTGACGCGCCGCGCCTCCAAAAGCGCGTGCAATTTTTCTTCGTGCGCGTGCAAATGATAAAGCGGACCCAAAAGCAACGTGAGGTCGAAAGCTTCATCGGCGAGAAAATTCAAATCGCGCGCATCGGCGTTCCAGCATTTTATGTTTTCATGCTTCGCGCGAAGAATGTTGAAATTCGTTTTCGTAAGTTCGACGGCGGTAACGTCAAAACCTTCGCGGCAAAGCGGAATGGAATACGCACCCGTGGCCGCGCCAATGTCGAGAATTTTTATTTTTTCATTTGCGGAGCGCGCGGCAATTTGCGAAAGAAATTTTTTGATGTAATGCATCGTAACAAAAAATTCGACTTGCCCGTGCCGCGTTTTCAGGCGATGGTCTTCGTCAAATTTTTTGTAATATGATTCGAGTTTTTGCATTAAAATTAAATTTGTTTTTTGTAGACAAAGTCTTCAAAAACTTCAACATCCGAAAATCTTTGCGAAAATCTCGTCAATTCTTTGAAGCAAAATTACGGGCGAAGTGTTTTTCAGCAAATAGCCAGCCGGTTTCAGTTCGACCACTTGCCGAACTATATCGCTGTCGTTGTTAGCAGTAAGGAAAACTATTGGAATATTTTCGGTTTCAGGATCTGATTTGAGAAGCTGAAAAACTTCGAAGCCGGAAAGAATCGGCATTTCGTAGTCCAACAAAATCATATCCACTTTGTATTGCTTGAGCAACGCGATTCCGTCCGTGCCAGACTTTTCGGTGAGCACATTGTAATTTTTTTGCAGCCATCGCTCCATTGCGTGAAGCTGAATAATTTCGTCATCAATTACAAGAATAGTCAGCTTATCCGGATCGATTTTATATTTGTACACTTTTTCGGAAAGCGTGTAGTCGCCGCCGTTGTGCCTCAAAATTTTGAAAAGTTCTTCCGTGTCCACGGGCCTTTCAAACGCATGCTTGACATAATTTTTGCCGATGATTTCATAGGCTTGATTGATTTCGCCCATGTTGCCGATAAAATAAAGCTGATGCTTGTTGCCATTTCGCTTCATAATATCTTTTATGTAAGAAAAAAAATTGTTGTCGGAACTGACGATTCGTTCCAAATACAAGATTATGATTTTTGGGGCGTTTTCCCTGTTGCGTATTATTTCTATGTCGCTTTTGTCGGGATAACAAAATTCCACTTCAAATTCAGATTCTTTAAAAGACTTGAGCAACGCCTTTACGAGAAAATTTTGTGGATTTTCGCCAATGAACAAAATTCCTTCAGCCACATCGACTCCGCATTTTTTAATTTTTTCTTTAAATAATTATATCAGATTTTCAATAAAATTCAAGTTTCTTTTGCAAAAATAGTGATTTTTTGCCAGAAATTTATTATATTGAAAATATGAAAAATGCAAATTATTTTCTTGGAATCATGATGGCGGTTGTCGGACTTATGATGCTCATGGCGGCAGAACCGATAATTCAAGTTTTGGTGATTGTGCTGGGAATTTCCGCGCTGGTGGAGGGCGTGTTCATTTTCACTTCGATTATGCCGTTGAGCTATGAACGCTCTTTCAAAATTGAATGCGCAGTGCGCGCGTCGCTCAGCATTGTAATCGGATTTTTGTGCATCATCCTGCCGCTGCGAATGGCGACTTTGGCATGGCAAGTGATGATTTACACTTTTGCGATTTACGCGCTTGTTTCGGTCGCGCTGGAAATCGTGATAGTTTGGCACTTGCATTCCGAAGGATTTCCGGTGAAGCGGCACATCATTGAAATCGCGACAACACTTGTTTTGGCGTTGATTCTTTTTGTGCTTCCCACTTCGTTCGGATTTACGCTGATTCGATTGGGCGGCGCGTTGATGATTTTGGCAGGCGTGATTACGGCATTCGTAACATGGAAAAATCGCGACATAATAATGGAAGACGTAGAAGTCAAAGACGCGGAATAAAAATCGATGCTTTTGAATTTCAATATTTTCAGAAATTTAATTTCTTGAAAATATTGAAAACATTTTGCAAGACGGCAAAAAATCCGAGCGCGATTTTATGCCGCCGCAAACTTCAAACGCTCAATTTTTCAAAAATTTTTTTCAACACGAATTTAAACATTGAATTTGAAAAACAAAACGTCTCCGTCCTGAACGACATAATCCTTGCCTTCCTGACGATATTTTCCCGATTCCTTGATTTTCGCTTCCGTTCCGAACTGGCGCAAATCTTCGATTGTGTACGCTTCGGCTTTGATGAAGCCTTTTTCAAAATCCGTGTGAATTACGCCGGCCGCTTTTGGCGCGGTGTCGCCAGCACGAATTGTCCAAGCGCGGCATTCGTCTTGCCCGCCCGTAAAAAAAGTTCGCAGCCCCATCAGATGATAAGTTTTTTTTGCCAGCACGCTTAAGCCCGATTCTTTCAGCCCGACCGAATCCATAAATTCTTTTCGCTCCGAATCATCGCCGAGTTCGGAAAGTTCCGATTCGAATTTTCCGCAAATCACGACGACATCGGAATTTTCGCTCGCCGCGATTTTTTTCACGGTTTCAACATAATCGTTCGTGCCCGCTTCAATCGAATCTTCGTCGATATTGCAAACGTAAAGCGTGGGCTTGAGCGTGAGCAAATGCATGTCGTAAAGCGCGGCTTTTTCTTCGTCGGTCAAATTGGCGGTGCGCGCCGGAACGCCGTCCTGCAAAAGCGGGCGAATTTTTTCCACGCCGCTTTTCCACGGAGCGAGTTGCTTTTCCGCGTCCTTTCCCAAAGCGCGCACGGTCTTGACATTTTTTTCTTCGCGTTTGTAAATCGTTTCCAAATCCGCGAGCGCGAGTTCCATATTGATTGTAAGAATGTCGCTTTCAGGATCCACGGCCACTTCCACCTTCGCATCCTCGCGGACATGCATGATGTCGGGATTGTCGAAGCAACGAACGACATGCGCGATGACGCTCGTTTCGCGAATGTTCGCCAAAAACTGATTTCCCAAACCTTCGCCTTTCGACGCGCCTTTTATAAGCCCGGCGATGTCAACGAATTTGACGGTGGCGAAAGTTTTCTTTTTGGGCGAAAAAACGCTCGCCAAAAAATCCAGCCTTTCGTCCGGCAAATCCACAATTCCGACATTCGGGTCAATCGTGCAAAACGGAAAATTTTCCGCCGCAGCCGGAGCCGCCGTGAGCGCAGAAAAAATCGTAGATTTTCCGACATTCGGCAAACCCACAATGCCACATTCCAAAGACATAATTTTCCTTCCTCGAAAACAAAATTGAAAAACTTCAATTCTTTCAAAAATTTATTTCGCTTGCATCAAGCAAAGTCTTGCGATTTTCGCAATGAAATAAAAAAATTATCAAGAACAATTTTACTAGAAACGCAGGAAAAATGCAAGGGAATGCGGCGTCGTGAAAATTGCGCGGACATGATTTTAAATGGCGCGCATTTCGCGTTTTCAAACTTTCGTGTTTTTGCGCTTTTTATTTTTTCAAATTGCACGATGCGAAAATTCAATTCAGAATGCGCTACGCTTTTCCACGTCATCCAAAATATTTCGACAATATTATTTCCGCAAAATTGATAAGTTTTAATTATGAATTGAATTTTGAAAAAAATCTAAGTATGAATTTTTTTATTTTAAAATAAATTCAAATTTTTCGCAAAGTGCGCGAAACGAAAAATTTCCGCCATTGCAAAAAAAACGAAATTAAAAATTATTTTCGGCTGAATTTCACTTCGCGGATTTCGCTTCATTCGTGTATTTTTGAACGAACTCCGTTTTTGCCGCAGTGTAGCCGTCTCTGTCATGCTCGAATTTTTTCCATAACGTCA
>CAZZFL010000044.1:0-11336 GCA_964653395.1 uncultured Treponema sp.
TCCCCAGCCATCAGGGCAGCCTTCCACCGCGATATACTGCTCTTTGTGAGTCATATTTCCTCCTAATTATGCGCGACGCGAACGCGCTGTTCATTTTTCAGAAAAAAAATTTCATCGTTACTTCGCCGAGCTTTTCCTGAAAACAAAAAGTTTGCTGATGACATAATTCAAAACGATGACGACGACTTGCGCGAAAAATTTTACGGGAATTTTCGGCAGCGCGAGCCAAGTGATGAAAACCGCGAGAATCGCGAGTTCCGCAAAAAGCGTGAAAAGCCTGCCCGAAAAAAACGCCGCCATCTGCTTTGCGAAGCCCGCCGCAGAATCCACGCGCCCGTCAAAAACCCAAGTGCGGTTCGTGAAAAACTGGAAGAGCACGCAGACGACCCAGCAAATCGCGTTGTTGGCGAAAACTCCGATGGCCGTGAATTTGTCGATGGCGATGAAAAGAAAAAAATTCAGGAAAAACGCGAGTCCGCCGAAAAAAAGGTAGAGCAAAGCCGTCTTGTATTTTTTGTAGAACGGCTCGAAAATCCGCAAAAAAGGCAGCGACATAATTTTGTCGAAAATGTCTCGCCGCCCAAAATTATTTCCTTGCCGATTTTCGTCCGCGAGATTTTTTTGCGAATCTTTAGCTTGCGAGCTTTCGATTTTCGCTTCAGGATTTTTCGTTTCCATCTACAGAATTTTCTCCAAACAAGTTTTCAGCGGAACGAGTCCCATCGCATCGTAAAACGCGCGCGCGCTTTTGTTGCTTTCCCAAACGTTGAGAGTGACGTTGTAGAAGCCGTTCGACTTCGCGAAATCCAAAACATAATTGTAAAGCGAAGTGCCGATGTGCTTGCCGCGAAAATCCTTGTCCACGCAAAGGTCGTCGATGTAAAGGGATTTTATCGGGGCGCGAACATTGTCGTTCGTAAAATCCTCCACGACGCAAAACGCGTAGCCTTGAACGAAATCATCTTCGTCCACGCAGACAAAAACCGGGCGGCTTTCGTCGCGCAGAATTTCCTTGAGCTGCGAATCGTCATATTTTTTCGCGTTCGCCCGCCACAAATCCGGCCGCCCTTCGTAGTGCACCATCAGCACTTGTTCCAAAAGCCTGTTCAAACCGGCGATGTCTTTTTCTTCCGCTTTCCTAATCATGATTCTATTTTATTGCAAGCGCGAATTTTTTGCAATCGGTTTGAGCAGGGGGAAAGAAAGGCATTCCACTTGCGAAACACCTCCCTCTTTCCCGGCACGTTTTTAAAGAGGAAACGCGCGCATTTTCGCAATCCCGCTTTTCGCGCAAAACATTCTACAGCATTTCAATCGGACAATTATTTTGCTTTGCCCATCTTATGACAGCGTTCATTTTCTTTTGGTAGCCCTTCACACCCTCGCTCTGCAACCACTCAAGATTGTCAAGGTCAATGCGGAAAGACACCGCCTTTTTTGCGGGCTTCCAGTTCCGCAGACGTCCGCAAGAAAAATCCTTTATTTCGGGAATGTCCGAAAAGTCCATGTTCTTCCGCAATTCGGCGATTCGTTCAGCCGTAAAACTGCTTGCACCACTCTTCATATCTGCGCTCCTCTTCATTGGTGGAGATCCGGGCGGATATTATCCTAATCCGTTTCCGCTCCGTATAACTGGAAACGACAACGGCAAAACCGTTTATTTTTGCCGTTCCAAAATACCTTGTCTCTTCAGCGGTCGAATGCTCAAAATCAAGTTGCTCCCAAAAAAGAGGGTCGTCAAACATGGGCAGAATTTCCTCAAAAGAAATTCCGTGATTCCTTTTGTTGGCCTCCGCCTTATCCGCATCCCACTCAAATCTTCCGTAAACAACAGTTTTTCCCATTGGTTTCTAGCCCATAATAAATATACATTACGTATATACATTTTGTCAAGACTTTTTTTCGTTTCTTTTCAGAGGAATATTATATCATCATATTCAAAAAACTGTTTTAAATATCTAACATAACATAAACCAAGAGTAATTTTTAATGTAACAGTGTTTCGCAAGCTCATATTATTTTCGCTTAAAAATTTCGTTCCGAGGAAACCCGCAGAAAAACCAAATATTCTTCTGATTTGCCAATTTCTTCATATCCATTCTCTTGCAAAAAGCGATTAACTTTTTCTACAAAGTCATAACCTTTGTATTTTTTGTCAATCACGGCAACTTTCGGCAACGCGCTTTCAATTTCATTAAAAAAATCATTCATAATTTTCGGCTCGATATTTACTATCGGCATTTGATACGAATACTTCGACGCGGCAAGCCTTCGCGATTTCAGATAAACAATATTTTCGTTTCCAAAAACTATTATCTTTTCATCGGCACTTGTGTTTTCTTCTATCAAAAAAATGGTTTCGTTCAAATCCATGTTTAGCGATTTGGAAAAATTCATTCCCCAAGAAAATAAAAGCAAAGGGCAAATAATTAGCAAAGCCATGACGAAACAGTAGCGAAGCCTTGCGAAAGAATTTTTTCCGTCAACATCAAATTCAAAAATATCTTTGATGAATGTACTTTCAAAGAAAATTGATACAGGATAAACAAGCGGCGGAAGCATCGCCATGTAATAATGCCCGTATTGTCTTCCGCTCATGCCTGTAAAAAACAACGCAGAAAACAGGAAAATAAAATATCCTATATTGAAAAATTTATTTTCTTTAGTTTTTGAATTTTTGATGCAAAGCAAAATTGCAATGCAAGCAACAATAAAATGAAGCGTAATTGCAAATTTCTTCATCGAAAAAATTCTGTCTTTCCAATTTCCATTTGCAGAATATTTCATATTGAACATAAAATAACTTTCAATAAAATCTTTCACGGCATCGTGTCGCAAAAAATAAACCAAAGTCGGCAAGAAAATTGCCGTCGCGCCCAAAAGAAAGAAAACAAGAAAATTTAATATTCGACCATATTCTTTTTTTCTGGCACATTGAATTGCCACCATCGGACAAAACGCAAGCCAAACGGAAATCATATTCGCCCGAAGCAGAACCACACAGGCGAACGCCGCTCCACACAACACAAGACGCAAAATTGAAATTTTCCCAAACAAAAAATAATCTGCAAAAATGAAAATCGACAAAGAAATAAACAAAAGCGAATATTCTTCCGTAAGATTTCCACCTTCAAAATAATATTTCATAAGCGCATAAACAAACACAATTGCAAGAATGGCCTTGTGGCGCGACAAGAAAAGTCTTGCAAGTCTATAAGCTGCAATCATAGTAAAAAAGAGAAACGCAAATTCCAAAAACCAAACGCCATGTTCAAATGAAATTTTCGCGCCCCAATAATTTATAAAAAACAAAAAAGGACCTTTATGGTCGAAAGCATCGCGATAAGGAACGCCGCCATTTTGCATAACCTGCGCCACATATCTAAAGACGCTTGAATCTGTGTAAGAACTTCCGTTTGCGAAAGGATTTTGTGGACTTAGCATTAAAATTAAAAAAGCAAACAAAAAAAGAAAAGAATATGGAACAAGGATTTTTGATTTTCTGACAGTTCCCCAAAAGATTGTTACGATTGAAACGAACGCAAAAAAGAAAATGTTTACTGTTCCATACCTTGCAAATCGCTCAACCCAAATCATTCTCGTAAGAGAACGCCGAACAACAAATCGTTCAGCAAAATCAAGAATAAGATTTTGCACAAATGGCAAAAACAGCAAAATAGAAAATATAAACATTGCACCACAAAACATAATTGAGATTTTCTGATACCATCGCAATTTCATTTTTTCCATTTTACAAGCCCTCCTTTTCCAGATTCTTTTTTATATTCATAAAATCATGCAAAGCGTTTTTTCCAATTTTAAAAATGCTTTTCAAATTGATTGAATTTTTTCCGCCTTGTCTAGGACGGAATGTAATGGGAATGTATTTCACTCTAAAATTCTTTTTATGATAAATTACGCTTAAAATAACATTTGACAAATTGAAATTTTCTGGAACGAGCTTTTTGCATTCGGCAAGCGTCGCGCCGCTCATCAAACGAAACGGCGTGTTCGCGTCCGTAATCGAAACGCCAAAGCAAAGACGCAAAACGGCTTTCAATGTTTTTGTCACGACAATCCGAGAAAATCCATCTTCGCGATGATTGCGATGCCCAACTATAAAATCAAAATCATTTCGCAAATTCCAAAACTGTTCAAATTCTTCGGCTCTCGTTTGTCCGTCGGAATCCGTCTGAAAAACAAAATCCGCGCCATGCGAAAGCGCATAATCATAAGCAAAAAGAACTGTTGCGCCGTGTCCTGAATTCGGCTTTTCTATAATTTCCAAAAGCGGACAATTTTCTTTCATAGCTTTAGCTTTTTTCGATGTCGCGTCTTTGCTTCCATCGTCCACAATAACGAGGCGACTTTCGCCCGAAGCCGAATGCCTTTCAACAATTGGATACCATTCGTTGATAACGCTTTCAATGTTCGCTTCCTCATTGTAAGCGGGCATTACAATGTAAAGTTTTTCATTCATAAAATTCCTCCCATATTCAGCGTGGCGAAATCTTTCATCGCCTTTTCCATCACGTCGTCCATATCGTAATATTTGTATTCGCCAAGCCGTCCGCCAAAAATCACGTCGGAACGACTTGCCGCCAAACTTTTATATTTTTCAAGCAACGCGGAATTACGTTCGTCGTTCACGGGATAAAACGGCTCGATTCCATTTTTCCATTCGGTGGAAAATTCGCGCGAAATGACCGTGCGCCGGCTTTCGAAAGCGGCGCGGTTTTCCGGCTCGAAATGTTTGTGTTCGATTATGCGCGTGAAAGGTTTGTCCGCGCCAGTGTAATTCACTACGGCGTTTCCTTGAAAATTCTGCGTTTCAAGCGTTTCCGTTTCGAAGCGAACGCTGCGATATTCCAACGCACCAAATTCAAAATCGAAGAATTCATCGATTCTTCCAGTGAAGATTATTTTCTTTGCGATTTTCTCAAAACGGTTTCTCTCGGAAAAAAAGTCCGTGGAAGTTCGCACTTCGATTCCCCGAAAAAGTCCTTCTATGAGCACATTGTATCCGCCGATTGGAATTCCTTGATATGCGTCATCAAAGTAGTTGTTGTCAAACGTGAATCGAAACGGAAGCCGCCTGATTATGAATGCGGGAAGTTCGTCGCACTTGCGTCCCCATTGCTTTTCCGTGTATTCCTTGACGAGCGTTTCGTAGATGTCGCGTCCGCCCAACGCGAGCGCCTGTTCCTCAAGATTTTTTGGCTTGCAAATTCCGCATTCCTTTCTTTGCTCCTCAATTCTAGCCATCGCCTCGGCTGGAGTTTTCGTTCCCCAAAGCGCGTAGAATGTATTCATATTAAACGGCAGGTTGTACAATTTTCCATTGTAATTTGCCACTGGAGAATTTGTATAGCGATTGAAGCGGACGAAGCGATTTGAAAAATTCCAAACTTCTTCATTGGACGTATGGAAAATATGCGCACCATATATATGAACGTTGATTCCGTGAATTTTTTCACACCGAACATTTCCGCCGATTTCACCACGCTTTTCGATGACGAGAACTTTTTTTCCCGCATCCGCCGCGAGCCTCGCGAAAGTCGCACCGTAGAGTCCAGAGCCTACTACAAGATAGTCGTATCGTGGTATCATAATTTTATTTCTCGCATTACGCAATTCTAACAATTACAAAATTATTGTAACGTACTTATAACAAATAATCAAGTACGCATTACTTAAATTTGAGTAATATTGAAATATGGGATTTAAAGAGAATTTGAAAGCGGAACTTAATTTTCAAAACGTGCTTGTAAAAGAATTGGCAGCGAAAACAAAAATCAGCAAGCGCACGCTAGACAATTATTTGCGCACAAATGCAAATGATCCGCCAGCCACGACCGCCGTGCGAATTGCAAAAGCACTTGGCGTTTCAGTGGAATATCTCGTGACAGGCAAAGACGAAAAAACAAGAAAAGCATTAAAAAAATGCGACATGAACAGCATAGAAAACGAATTGAAAAAGCTCAGCAAAAAAGAATGTTGCATTGTCCTCGATTTGATAAATTCTCTCTCCACAAATCTACATTGACTTTTAAATTTTGTTTCGAAAAAAAATTCAATTCTTTTCAATATTTACTTCCGCAACCCTGTTTTTCCCGCAATCATTTTCCGCGCCCTTATTGACACAATTTGAAAAAAATGCTATCGTAATTTCGTGGCAAAGACGCTGCGGGCAAACGTTCTGCGGGAATTCCCGTTTTTAGAATTTTTGTCTGCGCGTCTTTGTTTTTTTAAATTGGCTGGTGAAATTATTTTAGGAGAACATGATAAAAAGCTGCATAAAATGTCGTCAACTTTTTATCATGACAAGTTTCCGTTGGAAACTTGCATATCAAAATGCACATTCTCGTTTCGCTGCGAATGTGCGTAAAAAGTCGATCGCGATTTTTATAAACCGCCCTTGACTTTTTATTAGGAGAACATGATGAACGAAAATTTCAAGACTTTGTACGAGCCTTCTTTCGAGCATGATTCGTGCGGAATCGGCGCGGTGGCAAACATCGACGGACACGCGTCGCACGAGATTGTGGACGACGCTCTTTGCATCGTGGAAAAACTCGAGCACCGTGCGGGAAAAGACGCGCAAGGAAAAACCGGCGACGGCGTTGGAATCCTCGTGCAAATCAGCCACGAATTTTTCAAAAAGGCGGCGGACGAAATCGGAATAAAACTTGCCGGCGAGCGCGACTACGGAATCGGAATGTTCTTTTTTCCGCAAGACAAATTGATGCAGTCGCAGGCAAAAAAAATGTTCGAGTATCTTTGCGAAAAAGAAGGAATGAAATTTTTGGCATGGCGCGAAGTTCCGATAAATGCCGACGTGCTCGGAGAACGCGCGCGCGAATGCATGCCGAACATTTCGCAATGTTTCATCGAACGTCCTGCCGACGTGAAAAAGGGCTTGGACTTTGACCGAAAGCTCTACATTCTGCGACGCCAATTCGAGCAGACAAAATTCGAGACTTACGTCGCGAGCCTTTCAAGCCGCACGATTGTTTACAAAGGAATGTTTTTGGTAAAGCAGCTGCGGACTTTTTATTGCGACCTTCAGTCGCCTGACTTTTCGTCCGCGCTCGCAATCGTACACTCGCGGTTTTCCACGAACACCACTCCGAGCTGGCGGCGCGCGCATCCCAACAGGTTCATCGCGCACAACGGCGAAATCAACACGATCCGCGGCAACGTGGACAGGATGCTCACGCGCGAAGAAACTTTGGTTTCAAAAAATTTGAGCGAAGAGGAAATGCGGAAAATTCTTCCTGCCGTGGACGCGAGCGGCTCTGATTCCGCGATGCTCGACAACACTTTGGAATTTTTGACGATGAACGGAATGCCGCTTCCGCTCGCCGTGATGATTTGCATTCCGGAGCCGTGGAAAAACGACAAGTCTATGCGCGACGAAAAACGCGACTTCTACCATTATTGGGCGACGATGATGGAGCCATGGGACGGACCGGCGGCGATTCTTTTTTCCGACGGCGATGTCCTCGGCGCGACGCTCGACCGCAACGGCCTTCGCCCGAGCCGCTACTACATCACGAAGGACGGCCGCTTGATTCTCGCAAGCGAAGTGGGAGTCTTGGAAATCGACGAAAAAAACATTCTGAAAAAATCGCGGCTTGAGCCGGGCAAGATTCTTCTCGTTGACACAGTTCAGAAAAAAATCATCAGCGACGACGAAATCAAAAATGAATACGCAAGCAGCCATCCTTACGGCGAATGGCTCAGCCAGAATCTTGTTCACTTGCACGACCTTAAAATTCCCAACAAAAAAATTCCCGTCTACACTCAGGAAGAGCGCGACAAGATGTACCGCGCGTTCGGCTGGAATTATGAAGACGTGAACGAAATGATTTTACCGATGGCGAAAAACGGAAGCGAGCCAATCGGCGCGATGGGCGTGGACACTCCGCTCGCCGTGATGAGCGAAAAGCACCCCCCGCTTTTTTCTTATTTCAAGCAGATGTTCGCGCAAGTCACGAATCCGCCGATAGATTCGCTTCGGGAAAAAATCGTCACGGACACCACGGTCTATTGCGGAAGCGACGGAAACATGCTTGAAGCGCAAAGCAAAAATTGCGCCGTCCTTGAAATCAACAATCCGATTTTGACCGGCGTTGACATGATAAAAATCAAGGCACTGAACACGGACACGCTCAAGGCCACGACAGTTTCGCTTTTGTATTACAAGAACACTTCGCTCAAAAACGCGCTCGACGAACTTTTCGTTTCGCTCGAACGAGGCTACAGGAACGGCGCGAACATCATCATCCTTTCGGACAGGGGCGTTGACGAAAACCACGTCGCCATTCCTTCGCTGCTCGCAGTGAGCGCGGTGGAACAATATTTGATTCGCACGAAAAAGCGCACGGCGGTTTCGATAATTTTGGAAAGCGCGGACGTGCGGAACGTGCATCAGGCGGCGATGATTTTGGGATACGGCGCGCGCGCCGTCAATCCTTATTTGGCGCACGAATGCATCGCGGAATTGATCGACCAAAAACTTTTGGACAAAGACTATCACACCGCCATCGACGACTACAACAACGCGCTTTTGAACGGCATCGTGAAGATTGCGGCGAAGATGGGAATCAGCGCGGTGCAGTCCTATCAGTCGGCGCAGATTTTCGAAGCCGTGGGAATTTCAAAGGAAGTCATCGACATTTATTTTACGAACACGGTGAGCCGCGTGGGCGGAATCACGCTCAAGGAAATCGAAGAGGACGTGAACTTCCATCACAACAAGGCGTTCGATCCGCTCGGACTTGCGGTCAATTCTCATCTCGACAGCGTGGGCGTGCACAAAATGCGGCGCGGTCCCACTTGCGAAGACCACCTTTATTCGCCCGAAACAATCATCGCATTGCAGGAAGCCACGCGTTCAGGCGACTACGAAAAATTCAAGGAATACACTCACCTTGTGGATTCGACGGAACATCCGCACACGCTCCGCGCGATGCTCGAATTTGACTTTCCCGGCGACGGCGGAATTCCGATTGAAGAAGTCGAGGCGGCGAGCGAAATCGTAAAGCGTTTCAAAACCGGCGCGATGAGCTACGGCTCGATTTCCGAAGAGGCGCACAAATGCATGGCAGAGGCGATGAACCATTTGGGCGGAAAAAGCAATTCTGGCGAAGGCGGCGAAAAAGTCGAACGGCTCGGCTCGAAATTCAATTCGGCGATAAAGCAAGTGGCTTCGGGACGATTCGGCGTGACGGAAGAATATTTGCTTTCGGCAAAAGAAATTCAAATCAAAATGGCGCAAGGCGCGAAGCCCGGCGAAGGCGGCCACCTTCCCGGAAAAAAAGTCTATCCGTGGATCGCGCACACTCGCTATGCCACTCCGGGCGTTTCCTTGATTTCCCCTCCCCCTCACCACGACATTTATTCTATCGAGGATTTGGCGGAACTGATTTACGATTTGAAGAACGCAAACCGCGCCGCGCGAATTTCCGTAAAGCTCGTGAGCGAAGCGGGAGTGGGAACAATCGCGGCGGGCGTGGCGAAAGCCGGCGCGCAAGTGATTTTGATTTCAGGACATGACGGCGGAACTGGCGCGGCTCCAATCAGCTCGATTCACAACGCGGGATTGCCGTGGGAATTGGGCTTGGCGGAAACACATCAGACGCTCATCCAAAACGGCTTGCGCTCGCGCGTCGTAATCGAAACCGACGGCAAGCTCATGAGCGGGCGCGATGTCGCGATAGCGGCGTTGCTCGGCGCGGAAGAATTCGGATTTGCGACCGCGCCGCTTGTCACGATGGGATGCATGATGATGCGAGTGTGCAACTTGGACACATGCCCGTTCGGAGTGGCGACGCAGAACGAAGCCCTGCGAAAAAAATTCAAAGGCAAAGCCGAATACGTCGAAAACTTCATGCTTTTCATCGCGCAGGAATTGCGCGAAATCATGGCGCGGCTCGGCGTGCGAAGCGTCGAGGAAATGTGCGGGCGTTCCGACTTGCTCAAGATAAAAGAAAAGCTTCCTGCAAGCCGCGCGGGAGTTTTGGACATGAGCAGAATTTTGCAGCGCGAAATTTCCGTCAAAGAAATTTCCGCGGACGAAAAAAGCGAAACGCATTTCAATCCGCAGGACGCATTCGACTTTAAATTGAATTCAACTTTGGACGAAAAAATTCTTTTGCCCGAATTTGAAAAAATCTTGAAGAAGCACAAAGATTTCAGCGACAAAAAAATAAGCCTGACTTCATCGCCGATAAAAATCCAAAGCACGGACAGAACGTTCGGCACGATTTTGGGAAGCGAGATCCAAAAGCGATTCGGCGGCGCGATTTGTGAAAACGCCTTCACCGTGAACGTGCGGGGAGGGGCCGGGCAGTCATTCGGCGCGTTCATTCCGAAAGGCCTCACGCTGAATTTGGAAGGCGACGCGAACGACTATTTGGGCAAAGGCTTGAGCGGCGGAAAAATCGTGGTGCGCACTCCGCAAGTCGCAGAATACAAATCCGACGAAAACATCATCATCGGAAACGTCGCGCTTTTCGGCGCGACCGGCGGACAGGCGTTCATCAACGGCAAGGCGGGCGAAAGATTCTGCGTGCGCAATTCCGGCGCGACCGCCGTGGTGGAAGGATGCGGCGACCACGCGCTTGAATACATGACGGGCGGCACTGTCGTGATTTTGGGCGAGACAGGAAAGAACGTCGCCGCCGGAATGTCTGGCGGCATCGCGTACATTTTGGACGAGAGCCACGAACTTTACAAAAAGTTGAACGCCCAGCTAGTTTTGATGGAAGAAATTTCCGACGAGCACGACGAATCGAATTTGCGCGCGCTCATCCAGCGTCATGCCGAAGAAACCGATTCGCAGGTGGCGAAAAAAATTCTTGAAAACTGGAAGGAATTCATTCCGCGCTTCAAGAAAATAATTCCAAGCGACTACAAGAAAATGCTCGGCGAAATCAGCAAGGCGGAAGAGCGCGGCTTGAGCCATGCGGACGCAGAATTGGAAGCATTCAAAAAGATGACAGCGTAAGTCTTTTGAACGTTTAAAATCCGCAACTAAAATACATCGCAAATCAAAGATTTGCTTACGAGTTTTTCACTTTTTTTGTGAAAAACTTGCGCTGCGGATTTTAACGCCGAGTTTTTGTGCTTCGTCAAAAACTCGCTTATATACTGCCGTTTTTCATTCCATTGCAAAACGGCGTTTTCGGCAACACTCGAATCTGAAGATTCGCTCGCTGTTGAAAAATAAGGAAGATTTGGAATCCGCGAAAAAGTCCGCCCGAACGGGCGGACTTTTTTTTGCAAAAACAAAATCGCATTGTTCCGGCGCGAAGCAAGGCTTCGCAGTT
>CAZZFL010000045.1:0-11289 GCA_964653395.1 uncultured Treponema sp.
TTTTTGGAAATTGTGCGGGGACTTTAAAATAGTTTTTTGTCTGTAAATTGAGGAGTTATATCTAAATGAAGAAAGTATTTATTTATCCTGCGAACGTTACGGAAAACCCATATATTGATATACAGGAAAAAGCTATACAGGCAGCAGGGGTCGAGGTGACTTATAACTTGCGGGATTTTTTTTCGACTGATTTCTTTTTGTTAAACTGGTTTGAGACGTTAGGGGGGTGCGAATGGCTTGACTATGTAAAGAAAACGGTAAAATTGATTGTGCTTGTGCTGTTTAGAAAAAAGATATTGTATGTCATTCATAATAAACAGGTTCATGCAAAATACGTAGATAATTTTTCACAAAAACTCTCTACAAAACTAATTCGAAAACTCATGTTCTGTTCGTCAAGAATAATCATTCTATGCGAGGAAACAAAAAATGTTATAAATGTGCTGTGTCAGAACAATAAAAAATATTTCAATAAGATATATAAAATTCCGCACCCTAACTATATCGGTTTATATCCAGTTTATAACGATGACTTAATGGGGAATGCTGAAAAAGGTCTTTCTTTTTTATATTTCGGACAGATATGTATGTACAAGAATATTGAGTTGCTCATTGATGTATTCAATGAATTTGCAGAGAATACTGATGTTGCTTTAACTATTGCAGGTAATTGCAAGGATGAAAAATATTCTGAAAAATTGCGTTCTTCCATAAAAAACAACAACATTAAATGTGATTTTAGATTTATCCCTGATGAGGATGTCGTCTCATATATGAACAGGCATAGTATTCTCGTTTTGCCATATTCGCTTGAAAGCAGTTTAAATTCGGGAACGATATTTTTGGCATTTAGTTACAAAAGGACAGTCATAAGTCCGCTTATTGGAACATTGAAAGAATTTGGCGATGCAGATTTCTTTTATACATACAACTATGCCAATTATCAAGAACACAAGCGTAATCTGAAAGATACTATAAACCAAGCTATAAAAGACTGGCAGGCAAATAAAACTATTTTTTTTGAAAAAGGACTAAAAGCGTATTACAGAGTAAAAAAAGACAATTCTTTTGAGAAAATTGCCGAGTTATATAAAGTTCTTTTCCAAGAAATCAGTAGATAATGTCGGACGAAACTTCTTAAACAGCCGCGGAATATTCTTATAGGTGTCTTTTACAATCAGTGGATTCAGCCATATCAGAGTAATCACGATTTTTAGCAGGAAGATGAGCAAGGGCTTGTTCTCGTGCTTTTCATAGAATTTACATTGTGAAAGCAGTTGTTCTATGTGTCTTTTTGTGGCGAAATAGAAGACTTTGTAATACTTTTTATCATTGCAATTTGATGATCCACCTTCAAGATGAATAATTTCTGGACCTGCAATTATCCTTAGTTCTAATCCAGCCTTGCTCATACAAAGTTGCAAATCTATTTCCTCCCGATATAAAAAGAATCTCTCATCAAATCGGGCATATATATTATTTCGCATGAACAAGTCTGCACCAATTATCCAATCAACATTTCCAAGGTAAAAATTAGTTTTTGAATCAAACGTTACTTCAACTTTCTTTCTGGTAAAAAAATATTGGATTGTGCGCTTGGTATTTCCGAGAAATGCTATGAACATCATTTTTAGAAATGACATCAGCGGCTTCATTTCTCCGTATGACTGCGTGTACCCCCCCCCATTTGCGTCTTTCAGATTGCATCCTATTGCGCCAAGATTTTCATTTGCGTGACTTTCGAAGTAGTCAAAGAAGATTTTTATGGCGTTGTTCAGAAGTATAGTGTCACTGTTGAGATAAAAAATATACTTTCCCATTGCGACATCAAGCCCTCTGTTGTTTGCCGCTCCAAAGCCAAGATTGGCATTGTTTTCGATCAGCCGCACTTGTGGGAAATATTCGCGGCACATTTCGGCAGATCCGTCCTGCGAGCCATTGTCAGAGACAATGACTTCAAAGTCTATGCCGTCTGTCTTTTCGTATATAGACGTAAGGACATTTTTGAGCAACTGTTTTGTGTTATAGTTTACGATGATGACCGAAACATCTTTAGTTTTTTCAGTATTTTCCATAATTCTCTTATTTTACTCTTTAATTATGTCTTTTGTCAATTTCTGCGCGTAATATTGCAAAAGAGAAATGATAAAATTCACCCTAAAGTTTGAGGGAAAAAAATCCCCTCAAACTTTTTATGAAAAAAACAGTTTTCCCACATTTTTTCCCAAAATTCTTTCCGCCCATATTTTTCTTACGCCGCCCGCGGGCAAGCCGCGCTAGCGGTAAATGCGCGTAATGCTGGCGATTTGGATGCGGTTTGTCACGCTTATGATGTTGAGAGCGTGATGCTTCCCAAAATGCACAGCGCGGCAAAAACTAGGATCGAGACGTTCGCGTATTTTCCGCGCTTTATGAAAGTCAACGCACACGAGATGCCGCTGAAAATGATGTACAGCAGGCTCGCCACGCGCGCGGGCGTGTAGCCTTCGGCGTTGATTTTGATGACGAACACGGCAATCTGCACCGCAAACAAAGGCAGCATGAAAAGTGCGCCGTACCTGCGGAAAAACACGGGGATCGGACTTTCGTCGGGCAGCGAGGCAAAATAAAAAAGCAGATAGCTGCTCGTCACGACCGAGATGATCAGGAAAATTTCTTTCACCGTCATGTCGAATGTGAGCGTGAACAGCCATTTGAACAGATTCAGGTACAGCAACACAAGCGACAATATTACGAACGGCAGGAGAATGCCACGCACGATGAACTGGTGGGCGAAAGACAGGGAAATCTCTTCGCGCTTCCGTGCCGCGAACGCAATGAAAATCATCGGCGCAACCGCACAAAGCGGCAAGTATATTTGTAGGTTAAAGATTGTTTCCCTTAAATCATAAAAAATTTCTGGTATCAACAGCATTCCGAACACAAAGTAAATTACCATGAGACTGACAATAGCGTAAACATAGAAAGCCATCGCAATCACCGCCGAAACTATGAAGTTTATAACAGCGATGTCGCTCCCCTGCGTGCATATCAGAATGAACAAGATTGTCGCGTACAGCGCGAGCGTCACTCCGACGACAGGCAAGGAAAGTCGCCCATAGTCGAATGGCAAAAAAAGCAGCGGCAGCAAGAGCAGCGACAGCGCAAAAATTGCCGCCTGCGCCGCAAGCTGGACGCGCCGTCCATAGCGTCTTTCCAAAAGCAGTTGCGCCATCACCGAAAGCGGCATTCCCCAAACGCCTGCACAGACAAGCCACTCAATCCATTTTTTCAACATCAAATTTTCGTCGGTTCCGAACCACGAATGCAAGGAATTCTTCAGAGCCGTCGCCACTCCAATCACGATTCCCAAAGCGAGCAACGCTGGAAAACGCGGCACGGCTGGTTTCACCGAAATCCACAGTTTCAAAAAAATATTCGGCTTTTTCGAAAAAGAATTTGTCATCGTTGTATGCTCCCGTTTTTTCTATTCCACATTTTCCAATTTTTGCCGTTTTCGCAAAGTGCAAAATTTATTTTAAATCGCGCCGCCGCGCACTTTCAATATCGCCTCGTCGCACGCGGCTTTGAATTCGGCTCGGAATCTTTCTTCGCTGAATTTCTTCGCGTGCGAGACGATTTTTTCGCCGTCGAATTTTTTCGTGGAATCCAATTCCTCGAATTTCAAAATCGCTTTTTCGCAGCTTTCGGCGTTCTGCTCTTCAAAGAAAACGCCGCTTTCGCCTTCGAGCACGGTTTCTGTCGCGCCGCCTTTTTTGTATGCCACGACCGGCCTTCCGCAGGCTTGCGCCTCCACGGGAATTATTCCGAAATCTTCTTCGGCGCAAAAGATGAGCGCGCGGCATCTTTGCAAATAGTCGCGCACTTCGTCGTCCGAGATTCTTCCTGTGAATTCGATTTCTGCGCCCGAATATTTTTCGGCGAGCGATTTCAGCGTTTTTTCTTCCTTTCCGCTTCCAATCACGACGAGCCTTTTTTTGAGCGCGCCGCATGCTTCGATTGCGATGTCGATTCTTTTGTAGGCGACGAGCCGGCTGAAAACGACGTAGAAATTTTCATGCGCCTTTCCGTTTGGAAAAAGCCGTTCCGTTCCGACCGGCGGAAAAATGACTTTCGACTCGCGATTCCAAAAACGCTTCACTCGCCGCGCGATGTATGCGGAATTGCATACGATCGAATCGATTCGCTGCGACGAAACGAAATCCCACAGGCGGATTTTCGGCATTTGCGCTTTCATGAAAATCCGTGTGAGCGCGCCGCTTCGCTTGTAATAGTCGAAGTATAAATCCCACGCGTAGCGCATCGGCGTGTGGATGTACGCCACGAACGGAGTGTCGGGCGGAACTATCACGCCTTTCGCGCACGACGACGAGCTTGCGATTACCAAGTCGTATTGCGAAAGGTCGAACGACTCGAACGCCTTCGGCATCAGCGAAAGCAATTTCGTGTAAAGGCGCGTGGCGAACGGAATTTTTTGGACGAAGGAAGTGCGGATTTTCGAGCTTGAAAAATGTCCGCGCATTTTCTTTTTGTCGTGCACCAACGTGAAAATGTCCGCATCGGGATAGATTTTTAGGATTTCATCCACGACGCGCTCCGCGCCGCCGTAGTTCACGAGCCAGTCATGTACAATCGCGACTTTCATTTTTTCCGCCTTTTGTTTTTTCTTGAATCGCATTGAAAATTATTTTCGCGGACTTTTCGTATGAATAAATCCGCTCGAATTCCGGCAGTGGCGAATCGTTGAAATACGCTTCGCGCATTTTTCGCGTCAAGTCGTCCGCGTCCTCCGCGTGAAAAAAAGTCACGGGAAGCGCGGAATAAATTTCCTTGAAAACGTCGATGTCGGAAATCACGGCTTTCGTTCCGCAATACAAAGCCTGAAGCGGCGGAATGCCGAAGCCTTCGTAAAGCGAAGGCTGCACCAAAATCCGCGCCTGCTCGATAAGCCTTTTTAGCGCGTCGTCTGGAACAAATCCCGTGAAGACGATTCCGCTTTTCTCGCCGTCGCAAATCGTCTTTTCAAGCGCGGTGTCCTTCGTGCGAAAATTTTCTTTCGAGCCGACGATCAAAAGCCGGGGCAGGGAAGTGCCTTCCGAAAAATTTTCTGGCGGAAGTTCCGCGCGGAATTTCGCGAACGCTTCGACGAGCGTGCCGAGTCCTTTGTGCTTTTTTATGTTTCCGACGAAAATTATCGTGTCCGTCTTTTCGATTTTTTCGCCGCAATCCGTTTCGTATAAAACTGAAACTCCGTTGTATGCGACCGTAATTTTTTTTTCGCAGCGCAACTTTTCTTTGATTCTGCATTTGCTGAAATTCGAGACCGTGAAAATTTCGGATGAATTTTTTATGGCGCGAATGTAGAACATTTTCCGCAAAAAGGTTCCGAGCCTTCCCGCGAGCGGAATGTCCAAAAAAACTATGTCGTGAATCGTGCAGAAAACCGGAATTTTTATTCCGCCGAAAATGTTTCCGGGAATGTTGCAGTACGGCGAAAAGTACGCGTCGCAGGAATTTATTTTTTTCAAGATTCCGCGTGGAAAGAAAAAAGTTTCCTTCGCGGAAAAATTTTTCGTTTCGCATGGAACTCGCTCGCATTTTTCAAGGCCTGAAATTTTTCGCGCTTCGAGTTCGTCGAATTTTTTTTGCGGAAGTCCAAGCAAAATCGCGCGGCCGTCCGAATCGCGGCAGACGTTTTCGATGAGCGTCGGAAGCGTGTTGTCCAAGTACGCGCCGATTCCGCTTTTGCCGCTCATTCGGCAGTCGATCGCGAGTTTCATAGATATTCCGTGCGCCCTGAATTTTTTAGTTTTTCGAGAACGCCCTTTATTTTTCCCGCGCTTTGCTTTTGGCAAATCAAAATCGCGTCGTCCGTATCGACGATGACCATGTTTTTCACGCCCACTGCGACGATGAGTTTTTTTCCGCCCTGTATTATGTTTTCGCTTGATTCCACCGTGACGACGTTTCCGTTCACCACGGAGCCGCTTTCATCGACGCGCCTAAGGCGTTCGAGCGCGAGCCACGAGCCAACGTCGTCCCAGCCGAACGCGCCGGGAAACGTGAACACGCTTTTCGCGGAAGCCGCCGTCGCTTTTTCCATCACGGCGTAGTCGATTGATTCCGATGGAAACGCGCTGAAATTTTCGCAGAGGATTTTTTCGTAGCCGTCGCTTCCAATCGCGTCCTTTATTTTCATCAAGCCTGAATGCGTTTCGCCGAGGAATTCTTCGATGCGGGCGAGAATAGTGCTAGCCTTCCAAATGAACATTCCGCTGTTCCAAAGGTATTCGCCTGAATCGACGTATTCCTTCGCCTTTTTCAAATCAGGCTTTTCGACGAAACGCTCCACGCGGAACGCGCCGCCCGCGCTTTTTTCAGAATCGAATTTGATGTAGCCGTAGCCGGTCTCGGGATGCTCGGGCGTGATTCCGATGGTCACGAGATTTTCGCCTTGCTCCGCGAGGCTCACGGCTTCCTTTAAAGTCTGCGCGAAAAGCGAATTGTTCTTTATGAGATGGTCGGACGGCAAGACGACCATTACCGCATCGCCGTATTTTTTTTGGACGTGCGCCGCGCCGAGTCCGATGCATGGCGCGGTGTTCCTTGCGACAGGCTCGCACAGAATGTTTTCCTCAGGCAAATCGGGAAGCTGCTCTCGCACGAGCGGCCTGTAAATTTCGTTCGTGGCGACGAACACGTCCTCGATCGCGACGAGCGGCGAGATTCTTTCCACCGTGAGTTGAATCATCGTGCGGGAATCTTCAGTGAGCGACAAAAACTGTTTGGGCAGATTCATGCGGCTTTTCGGCCAAAAACGCTCGCCGCGTCCGCCCGCCATAATCAACGCCGTGGTTTTCATTATCGGCTTTTTCTCCTCTTTGAAACTACGTCGAAGATGACCGCCAAAAGCAATACCAAGCCTTTTACCGCCTGCTGCCAGTTCGAGTCAACGCCGAGAATCGACATTCCGTTGTTCAGTACGCCCATGAAAATCGCGCCGATTACGGCTCCGCCGATTGTGCCCGAGCCGCCATAGGCCGACGCGCCGCCGATGAAGCACGCGCCGATGGCGTCCATTTCATAGCTTTGACCTGCCGTGGGCGCGGCCGAATTGAAGCGCGCGATGCAGACGAGCGCCGCCACTCCCGCCAAAAATCCCATGTTCGTGTAGGCGAACATCATTACCTTGTCGGTGTTGATTCCCGAAAGTTTCGCGGCCTTCGCGTTTCCGCCGATTGCGTAGAGATAGCGTCCGGGCACTGTGTTTTGAGTGTAATAGTTGTAGAACGCGACGACCACGGCAATCAGAATGAGGACGGTCGGAATTCCGTGGTGATGCGCGAATTTCCAGAACACGAAAAGAAGCACGAACGAAATTACCGCGAGGCGCAGGATGAACGCCGGAGTTTCCTCCACGTCATAGCCCTTCTTTTTTTTCGTAATTCGGCTTGAAAGCGAAAGCGCGATCATTATGACGCAAATTACGATGGCCACAATCATCGTTATTACAAGCCGCAGGAATTTCAGCTTGTCCGTCGCAGGACCTTGCAGGCCTTCTTCGAGCGACTGCGCGACGAGTCCCGGCATGAAAACTTCCGGAATGTAGCTTGAGAACAAATTCAAATATTTTTGCGGGAACGGCGAAATCGTAAGTCCGTCAAGCACGATGAGCGCCACGCCGCGCCACATCAGCATTCCCGAAAGCGTCACGATGAATGGCGGCAAGTGCACGTACGCGATGAAAATTCCGTGCCACGCGCCGATCAAAGTTCCCGCCAAAAGACAGATTATGATGGCCGGAATGATCGGCATCTGCGCGTCCACGATGAGTTTTCCTCCAATCGCGCCCACAAGGCAAATCACGGAGCCGACCGAAAGGTCGATGTTTCCGCCCGTGAGGATGCACAAAAGCATTCCCGCCGCCAGAATCAATACATACGAATTCTGCAATATTATGTTCGTGATGTTCGCGGGAGTGAACAACGCGCCCACGCCTGACTGTATGTACATCAGGATTTGGAACAAAGCCATCACCGCGATGAGAATCACAAGCATCGTGTGCTCTTTGAGCACTTTCTTAATAAAGTTCATAATCTTCTCCTAATAAAAAACCAAGGGCGACTTGTCAAAATCGCGAGTGGCTTTTTAGGCCGCACCGCAATGAGGGGCGGCGATAAATATGCAAGCTCGAGCGAAGCGCGAACTTGACAAGCAAAGAACGTCGCGCCAATTCAGTGGCGCTCTTTACTTGTTCACCTGTTTTTATAAATATGAAAAGCGACTTGCAAATCCAATTCCTATTTTCCGGAATTGATGATTTTCGCCATAATCTTTTCCTGTGTCGCCTCCGCGCCGCTCATCTCGCCGACCATCTTTCCCTCGTTCATGATGTAGATTCTGTCGCACATTCCGAGGATTTCGGGCATTTCGGAAGAAATCATCAGCACGGACTTCCCCTGCGCCACCATTTCGTTGATGATGCAGTAGATTTCGTATTTCGCGCCCACGTCGATTCCGCGAGTCGGCTCGTCCAAGATGAGAATGTCGGGTTCGGCGAAAAGCCATTTTCCAATCAGGACTTTCTGCTGGTTTCCGCCCGAAAGGTTTCCCACGTCCTCATGGACGCTCGCGCATTTCGTGTGCATTTCTTTCGCCTTTTCCACTGAATACTTGTTTTCCAAGTCGAAGTCGATTGAGCCGCGCTTGTTCACGATTTTCTTGAGATTCGCGCTCACGGTGTTCTTCGCAATCGATTCGGTGAGAATAAGCCCGTTGCCTTTGCGGTCTTCCGTCACGTAGGCGAGGCCTTTCGAAATCGCGTCGCGCACGGTGGGAAACTGAGTTTCCTTTCCATTGAGGAAAATTTTTCCCGAAATGTTCGCGCCGTAGCTTTTTCCGAAAATGCTCATCGCAAGTTCCGTGCGTCCCGCGCCCATAAGTCCGCTTATGCCCACGACTTCGCCTTTTCGGACGTTGAAATTTACATGGTCGCAGACCGTGATTCCGTCGAAAACAGGATGATCCACGCACCAGTCGCGCACTTCGAAGCAGATTTCCCCGATTTTGGGAGTGCGCTTTGGAAAGCGGTCGGTGAGGCTTCTGCCCACCATCGCGGATATTATCTTGTCCTCGTCGATTCCATCGGACTTCGCGAACGACGTTACCGTGCTTCCGTCGCGAATCACGGTTATGCTGTCCGCCACATAAGCCACTTCGTTCAGTTTGTGCGAAATCAAAATCGAAGTGAGGCCTTTTTCCTTTTTGAGTTTCAAAAGCAAGTCCAAAAGCTTTTTCGCTTCCGAGTCATTCAGCGAGGCGGTCGGCTCGTCCAAAATCAAAAGCCGCACGTCTTTCGTGAGCGCCTTCGCGATTTCCACGAGCTGCTGTTTGCCCACGCCGATGTCCTTTATCAAAGTGTGCGGATTTTCCTTGAGGCCGACTATGTCCAAGGCTTCCGCGCTTTTTTTGAACGTTTCGTCCCAATTTATTTTCGACTTCGTGCCGCATTCGTTTCCCAGGAACATGTTTTCCGCAATCGAAAGCAGCGGAACAAGCGCCAGTTCCTGATGGATGATTACGATTCCTTTTTTTTCGCTGTTCTTTATCGTTTGAAATTTGCAGATTTCGCCGTCAAAAATTATGTCGCCTTCATAAGAGCCGTAAGGATAGATGCCCGAAAGGACATTCATCAAAGTGGATTTTCCCGCTCCGTTCTCGCCGACGATGGCGTGAATCTCGCCTGAGGCAACCTTGAGGTTCACGTTGTTCAAAGCCTTGACGATTCCGAACTTTTTGGTTATCCCGTTCATCTCCAATAACATAATTGGAATGTCCTCCATGAGTGAATTCTTTTTGCATTGAAAGGAACGGCCAAAGCGCGCGAATGCGTCGCCGGCTGACCGTTCCTTTTTTTAATTCAAGAAATGCTATTGAAGCTGCTTTGCCGTGTAGTAGCCTGAGTCAACGAGCAATTTTTTGTAGTTGTCCTTGTCTCCGAAAACCGGCTCGCAGAGGAACGAAGGAACGATTCCCGTGCCGTTGTCGTAAGTTTTCGTGTCGTTCACGGGCGGCTCTGAGCCTTTTGCGATCGCGTCCACCATTTTCACGACTTGCGAGGCGAGAGTGCGCGTGTCCTTGAAGACGGACATCGCCTGAGTTCCGGCGATCATGTTCTTTACGGAAGTGATGTCGCAGTCCTGGCCCGTGATGAGCGGGAAATTCTTCGCCGTGTAGCCCGCCGCCACGAGAGCGTTTGTGATTCCGTTCGCGACAGAGTCGTTTGAAGAATACACCGCGTCAAGCTTCGTGCCGTTCGGTCCGTATTTTTGTGAGGCGATGAGGTTTTCCATGCGCTTCTGTCCGGCTTCCGTGGACCAGTTGAGAGTCGCGCACTGCGCCTTTGAAGTCTGTCCTGAGCGGCAGACCAAAACGCCTGAATCCAAGTACGGCTGGAGAATGTCCATCGCGCCGCCGAAGAAGAAGTTGATGTTGTTGTCGTCGGGCGAGCCTGTGAAGAATTCGATGTAGGCCGGATTGTCCTTCGTGCGTCCCTTGAGATTGAGCTTGTCCACAAGGTAGTTGCCCTGGAGCGTTCCCACTTTGTAGTTGTCGAACGTGGCGTAGTAGGAAACCGCGTTGCTGTTCATGATGAGGCGGTCGTAGGCGATGACTTTCACGTTCTGCTGCTTTGCCGTGTCGAGAACGCCTTTGAGCGCGCTTCCGTCGATGGACGCGATGACGAGAATCTTGCATCCTTTTGTGAGCATGTTTTCAATCTGGCTCGTCTGGAGCGCGATGTCGTTGTTCGCGAACTGCAAGTCAACTGCGTAGCCGGCCTTGGACAGCTCTTTTTTCATGTTCGAGCCGTCTTGGTTCCAGCGTTGAAGCGATTTGGTCGGCATTGAGACTCCGACCAAAGTTTTTGGCGCGGCGAAGGCCGCTCCCGCGAGCATCATTCCAGCCGCGAAAATTGAAACGATTTTTTTCATAAAAAAAGTTCCTCCATAAAAAATTTGTTTTCCGCAAAATATGCGATTAAATTTATTATAAATCACAATAGAAAAAAAAGCAAATTTTTTTTGAAAAATTTAAAAGCCAATGCGCAATTTCAGAAAAATGTTCTTCGTGGCAATTCGTCGCGCGCTCGATTTTGCCCGAATAATTATTCACTATTCACTGTTCACTGTTCACTGTTCACTGTTCACTGTTCACTGCCAATCGTGTCGCATTTTGTCCTCCTCCAAATTCCCCCGCTTGCATTTAATGTCGCATTCTGATATACTGCCT
>CAZZFL010000046.1:0-11269 GCA_964653395.1 uncultured Treponema sp.
TACCACAAAATCACGCGGGAAGCGGAGGACGTGTACTCCACGGACTACGGCTGGGTCTGTTCAAGGACGAGGACGAAGGCGGACACGGCGCGTCCGCCGCAAGATACCGCCGCACATACGAGTGGGACGAGAAGAACCGGCTCATAAGTTCCGTGGACGCGAACTACAGCACAGCCTACGTGTACGGCCACGACGGGCAGCGAAGCAACAAGTACACGCAGAGTTCGGAGACGCTCTACTTCAACAAGATGTGGACGCTCCACACGGATTCGGGCAACAGCGTGTACGGCGGACAGACGGCGAAGAACATCTACCTCGGCGAGACAAGGATAGTAACGAAACTGAATTTAGGAAGCGACCCGACCTATCAGGAGGAGTACTACAAGCAATACTACTATCACGGCGACCACTTGGGAAGCGCGAGCCTAATCTCGGACTACAAGGGCGACGAGTACCAGAGGATAGAGTACACGCCCTACGGCGAGACGTGGGTGGAGAAGACCTCGAACACCGGCTTGGAATTCCTGCCGTACAAATTCACCGCGAAAGAACTTGACAAGGAAACCGGATTGTATTATTATGGGGCTAGATACCTTGACCCGAAATACAGCCGCTGGATTTCCGCGGACCCCGCGCTCGGCGAGTACATGCAAGGCTCTTCGGCGGGAGAAGGAGGCGCTTATAACACTGTAAACCTGAATCTGTACCACTACGGAAACAACAATCCTGTAAAGTACAGTGACCCTGACGGAAACTGGGTGCACATCGCAATCGGTGCGGCAATCGGAGGTGTCATCGGGGGAATTTCCGCCGCTTGTGCCGGCGGCTCCGCGAGGGATGTTGTCGCGGCAGCCGTAGGAGGTGCTGTAGCGGGAGGACTTGCGGCGACAACCTGCGGCGCATCGCTTGGCACGTCCATTGCAGGCTCCGCAATGGCAAGCACGATAGGGTATCTTACAGAAAAAATCGTGGCTGGCAAGGAAGCTACTGCTGAAGGCGTCATTGTATCGGCAGTTGGCGGAGCAACAGGCGCAATGGCTAGTGCCGTGCTTGAGAAAGGAATAAGCGCAGCAGCTTCCAAGGTCTTGTCAAGAGCTGGTAAGACAAATTCTATTACCAAAAATATAAATGGAATTAATGTTATACAAGATGATTCCATTATTAATCCTAATTTGATAGACTCAAGGGGAAGAACTAATTTAGAAAGAATGAAAAAAGGGATTGCGCCAATTGGTCCTGATGAAAAATCAGTGAATTTGCATCATGTAAAACAGACAATGGATGGTTCTGTGCAAGAATTAACCGCTACTAAACATCAAGAAAATTATATTAGCTTGCATTCTAATACAGGACAATCGCCATCATTGATAGATCGACAGGAGTTTGCCAAGTGGAGAAGAAACTATTGGAAAACACGCGCCAATGATTTTTAAAATTTTAGGAGGAACTTAATATGAATCATTTGGAAAAGGCATTCGACTTTATCAGGAACGCCGAGGATGCCGATTTTGAGGGTGAAAAGTCCGAGGAACTTGTGAAAAAGGCGGAGGACTTCCTTGGTCTTGCGTTTCCGCAGGAATACCGGAAGTTCCTGCGCGAATTCGGTTGCGGTGACGTGAACGGCGCGGAGATATTTGGCATAATAAACGACAAATTTGAGACGAACGGCGTGCCGGATGCGATAGCGCTTACCGCGAGGGAGCGAAAAGAGCATTCCCTTGCAAAAACCGTGATACTGATAGGCGATTCCGACGAATACTATTATGCCCTTGACCTGGCACGGGAACACGATGGTAACGTACCGGTAATCGAGTTGATTCCGCAGACAAAGCCCGAAGACTGTGAGGTGCTGTGGGATTCTTTCGGCGAATTTCTGTGCGTTCAGTTTGACATAGCGTAAACTCGTTCTTATTGCAATGAAAGACCAATTTTCCTTTCAGCCCTGCGTGCGAGCTTTTCAGTTGTTTTTCTTTCTTGCGAAAAAGTCGCAAGCAGGGCTGAAGTCGGCGGAATTTTCCGAACTCGATGCCATGAGGAGGATGAAGGGCGCGCAGAAAGAACGTTGTCTTGCCTACGTAAAAGCGGATGCGATGTTGTGTTCAAATCTTCATTCTAGGTGAATTGTGAAAGAAAGTCTCTAAGGTCTTCACCGCGAGACGGCGACGACGGAGTACCGCTCGGACTACCTCGGGCGCATGCAGTGGATAGCCTACCCCGACGGCGAGAGGGTCGCATACGGCTACGACGCCGGCGGGCAGGTGGTGAGCGTGACGGGAAGCCACTGGGGGCATGAGTTCAACTACGTGACGAACATCCTCTACGACGAGTACGGGCAGCGCACGCGCATAGACTACGGCAACGGCGTCTCCACCGAGTACGAGTACGACCCGGCGCGCAGGTGGCTCGACTCCATCAAGACGCAGAACAGGTGGGGGCAGAGCTACCAGAACATCACCTACGGCTTCGACGCGGTCGGCAACGTGCTCGGCTACGAGAACGACTGCCTCGACGCGGCCAGCGGCAACTACAGGACGCGGCAGGCATACGGCTACGACAATCTCTACCAGTTGATTCGCGTTGACGGCGAGACCGCGTACAACCCGTACCGCTCCGCCGTGCCGGAGTTCTCCTCGACATATTCGCAGGCGTTCGAGTTCGACGCGGACGGACTCGGCAACATGGCGGGCAAATCCAGCACGGAAACAGTGAGTCCGCAGAAAAGCGTCGGCGACAACCTGAACTATCAGTTCGACTATGTCTACGACGAGAACTACGCGCACCGCCTCGTGCGCGCGGGCGAACGTTACTACCAGTACGACGAGAATGGAAACGTGACCTGCGAGCAGGACGGGGACTTCGAAAGCAACGGAGACGACGCCTATCACAAAATAACAAAAGAAGCCGAGGACGTGTACTCCACCGACTACGGCTGGGGACTCTTCAAGGACGAGGACAAGAGCGGCGGAACAAGCGCCACGCGCTACCGCCGCACATACGAGTGGGACGAGAAGAACCGGCTCATAAGTTCCGTGGACGCGAACTACAGCACAGCCTACGTGTACGGCCACGACGGACAGAGAAGCAACAAGTACACGCAGTCTTCCGAAACCTTGTATTTCAACAAGATGTGGACTTTGCACACGGATTCGGGCAACAATGTCTACGGCGGACAGACGGCGAAGAACATCTACCTCGGCGAAACTCGGATTGTCACTAAACTCAACAGCGGCTCTGACCCGACCTATCAGGAGGAGTACTATAAGCAATACTACTATCACGGCGACCACTTGGGAAGCGCGAGCCTAATCTCGGACTACAAGGGCGACGAGTACCAGAGAATCGAGTACACCCCCTACGGCGAGACGTGGGTGGAGAAGACGAGCAACACGGGGCTTGAATTCCTGCCGTACAAATTCACCGCGAAAGAACTTGACAAGGAGACGGGTTTGTATTATTATGGGGCTAGATACCTTGACCCGAAATACAGCCGCTGGATTTCAACAGACCCCGCGCTCGGAGAGTACATCCCGAACGCGCCGACAGACGAGGAGGCGAAGAGACACAACAATAACCTGCCGGGCATGGGCGGAGTGTTCAACACCGTCAACGCGAGCCTGTACCACTATGCCGGGAACAATCCGGTTAGGTACACCGACCCTGATGGAAGAGTTTTCAATGTTATTGCTGCTGTGGCGGGAGCTGTAGTTGGTGCTGGTGTTGGAGCTATAACTACGGCACTTGCAGGTGGTTCTGGAAAAGACATTGCGGCTGCCGCACTTGGTGGAGCAGCTGGTGGTGCGTTGGCAGGTTTTACTTGTGGTGCTTCACTTGCTGTTACAGCTGTTGTTGGTGGCGCAGCTGTAATTGGAGGGACTGCTGTAGCCGCAGGCACTGATATTGCCATAAATGCAGTTCAGGGAAACGATTTATTAGATGGTGTTGATAAAGCTGCATTAGGTGGTGGTGTCGGCGGCGGTGTTGGCTATGTAGCTGGCGTTGTTATAAGAACATTGACATCAGAACTTTTAAAAGAAGGCAAGTTTACTGGGGAATCTAATGAAGTTATCAAACCATCTAACAATCACTCTGCAACGCAAGGTAGGATAGGGTCATTAAAAACCAAGGATAAACCAAATTCTAGTATCGATTTATATGATAAAAACGGTAACCTTTTACAAAGACGGTTCTATGGAAAAGATGGAAAAGCAACCTTAGATGTTGATTTTTCCCATGGAAATGGGGATGGTTCTCACACTTTCCCTCATAAGCATATATGGGATTGGAGTAAAGATTATCCTCAAAGATTACCGGAGTAAAAGAATTATGGAATTTAAAAAGATTCACACGGATGCAGATATTATGGATTTTATGAAACAATTTTCCTTTTTTCATGACAGTTGCATAAAAGAAATCCATTATATAAGTGGTAGTTTTGTAACAGATGACAGGTCTATGCATCCTGTTAATTCGAAAAGAAATCTTTCCATTATATTTGAAAGCCAACAAGCAAAATGTAAAACTGTAGAGCTTCTATTTGATAAGATAGTAGAATTGCATTTGATTCCAGAAACTGAAGATTACGATTGTGTTATACAAGGAGTCTTTTTTAAAAGGATAAACAATCTTTTTTATTGGGCAAATTGGATGGATTTTTCCCCTGATAGTTTGCCCATAGGTTTTGGTACATATATAATAGCAGAATCTGTTAGTTGGCGAGAAAAACTATTTGAGGGAATAAAATGAAGCTTTCTGAAATTAATACAATCCACTTTCCAAGGCGCGGAAAGTGCGATATTCAAAACTTACAGATGAGAATGATTTTTTTCGTACACTTTATATACATCGTTTCCAATCCTAGGATGGAGTCATGCAGGAGTTTTTGGACTACATTATTCAGTTGGTTTGACAATACATGTAAAGAAGATTTGTATACGGTCAATACTTTTTATTTCGATTCTGACAATTCTGCAAAATTATTCGCAGATAGAGTCTCGAGTGCAAAAGAAGACGCGATTAAATACAGCCATAATAGAGGACAAGGATATTCCGTTGATCATAATGGCAAAACTGTAACAATTACATGGGGAGACAATATAGAATGAAACCGTTCAATCCAATTTTACTTGCGCTGGTCTGCGCATTGTGCTTTTCCGGATGCGGCGTGGCAAAAGAAGCTTGGGCTCTAGCGAAGTTTACGAAAGAAATCATAACAGAAGTGCGGCGGGGAAGAGAAGAGGTAGAAAGACGAAGGATTTTAGAGTTAAATTTGACAGAGGAGCAGAAAAAGGACATTATGTTCTACCAGGTCTTGAGAATATATCAATTTCCCGGTCAATTAGATGAAATAAGACAATTATTGCGGGAAGGTCAGAATCCAAACTGGTGTAATAGGGAAGGCGACTGGAGGCGTTCGAATCCGCTGCTTTTAGGTCAATCTTATAGTACATATTATAGACAGCTTAACAACGAAACGGTTCCCGATCCGACACCGGATGTCGAGCTGCTCGACATCCTCATTGAATATGGCGCAGACATAACATTATATCCATATGTCTATGTACTCGTCTATGATGTCCTCAAAATAAAGAATTATGAATATGACGAAAAGGTTTGTTATGTAAAAGACGACAACCGAATACTGAAAGCATACCTTGAAAAAGGTGCAGACGTGAACGCGAAGGGAAACGCAAAAGCATTTGACTGGCAGACTTATAATCCCAACCTGACTTACGAGGAATTCCAAGATTTGTGCAAAGCAGAAGATGCCACAACTCCGCTCTACGAAGCGATAAAGAAAGGGATGATATGGGAAAGCCAAGTTGATCTGCTTTTGGAATACGGCGCGACACTGGACGAATCGTGCCTTGAGGCGGCAAGGCTCAGCGGCGACGAGGCGATGGTAGAGAAAGTGGAAAGGCTGATGAAAGGCAAATTATAGTTTCTCTAGAAATATTGTAAAACCTGAAATTAATGCATACATTAATAATTTAATTACAAAGCCTAATGGCGAGGGATGATTATGAAAAAACTGTTTCTGATATTATCATTTTTCGTTACAAGGTCTTTATTTTATAGTCAAAGTTTTATTGGTGTTCAAGAAATTCAAATAGAGAACAAGATGACAAAACAATATAAAGTTTTATCAAAAGAAGAGGAAAAACAATTGCTCAAGCTTATAAACAGTGCTGTTTTGATAAATGAAAGATTTTTAAAAGTCCTGCTTCAGTATAGAATCATTGTCAAAACAGACAATGAAATATTTGTATATTTTACAAATGGGGAGTGTTTTACAAGTGGACAAAGAGCAAAGGATGAAATAGTATTATATTACGAGTTTGCAGAAAATATTTATACTTTATTGGAAGACATAAAATAAAGGCTCTTTTCCAAGTTCTTGCACTACAGTAAAAACAGGCTTTGGAAATACAATTTTTTTCTTCATATTCCGAAGTTCCGTCTGCGTGATGTGGCCAAGTGACTTTTGATAAGTCGCATTTGTTGTTCCGTCTTAGATTGTCATACTGTTCCAAAGTTGCGCCGTCAATTCGGCAGTATGTATTTATAAAAATATCTTCAATATTTTAGTCATTTTTATCCCGTTTGCAATTTTTATTTACAGGATTTCTTCGAAGCGCAGAGTCAATTATTTTTCCAAAGGAAACAATTCTGCGCGGATGGAAACTGTGTCCTGATACCAGTCAATCAAAAGCGAATAAACTTCGTCTTCGTAACCTTTGAGGCTGGCTTTGAATTTCCACACCATCGCCGAATTGAATTTTTCGCGCGGAACTTTGTTGAGCGAAACCCAGCTGCCGCCGTACAAAACCGTGAAGTTCACTTTGTTCGTGATGTCCTCGCCGGTCTTGCCGTCGAACGCCGTCATCGAAATCGTGATTGGGCGGCTCTCGTTCGCATGCAGATTTATGTCGAGAATTTTTTCATCGTGCGCGACTTCAAAATTTTCCCACCAAACGTAAGAGCCGACCACGACTTTCGCGCGGTACATTCCGGGCTTGAGGAAAACGGGCTTTATCTTGTAGCTGCGTTCGTTTGCGCCGAGCCGCTCGGAAGTGACGCCGTTTTTCGCGATCGCGCCTTCTTCAAAAAGCCGTTCGGATTTTTCCACTTGGTCAATCTTGTTTCCGTTCGTGAAAAAAATCGCGCGCGCCTTTATGTCGCTTGCCGGAGCCGTGCTTTGCGGAAGCTTCATTGAAATCGAAACTGGCGTGTACCATTTTCGAAGGATTGTCTTGTGAACGAATCCTGCGTTCCAAAGATAATATCCGCCGAAACACAAAACGCCCGTCATCACCAGCGCGACGAAAATCGTCTTCCAAATGTCGCGGCGTTTTTTGAACTGCGCGGTCTTGAGCGGCTTCGTGGAAATTATCATTTTCGCGACTTCCACGCGAATTGCGTGCGTGTCATAATTTTTCAGATAATTTTTTACGATGCGAATTATCGGCTCCACGCTTTTGAAACGGCGGCTGGCTTTGGGCTTCATCATTTTTTTGATGAGCCGCTCGATTTCGCGCGGAATGTTCTTGTCGATTTTTCTCGGCGAAATGTATTTTCCTTTTCTCGCCTTTTCGTACATTTCATCGGGAGTGTTTGCGGTGTACGGCTTCGTTCCCGTGACCATTTCATAAAGCATCACGCCGAGCGCGTAGATGTCGGCGCGTTGATCGACCGCGCTCGTGTCCTTGAACTGTTCGGGCGGCATATAGCTCGGAGTGCCAAGCATAACGCCCTTTTCCTTTTCGTCGTCGGAACTGTCGCTCGCGATTCCAAAATCCGTAATCTTGATTTCGCCGCGTTTGGAAATCAAAATGTTTCCGGGCTTGATGTCGCGGTGCACGATTTTCTTGTTGTGCGCGAATCGCAGTCCAAAGCAAGCGTCCTGCAAAATCAGCATCGCCACTTGCGGAGAAAGCGAAGTCTGCTTTTTTATCAATTTGTCGAGCGCAAGTCCTTCCACGAATTCTTCCACGATGTAGCGGTAGCCGCCTTCGGAAAAATAGTCGAACAAATGCACGATGTACGGACTTTGCATGTCAAGAAGAATTTGCGCTTCCTTCAAAAATTGCTCGCGGGCGAGCGCGTTTCCGCGAATCGTCATTTTTTTGATGATGATCGCGCGCTTCAATTCGGGATGCACCGACTTATAAATCGCGCCCATTCCGCCTTGCGCGATTTGCTCTTGGATTTTGTACTTGCCGATTGTCTGCGGAATTTCTGCCATGATTTTCCTCCGAGTTAAAACTTGACATTATTTTGTCAAGTTTTTTATTATGATTGTTTTTGCTCCACCGAAACAATTTGCGTTCCGCAATCGAATGTTTTGTCGGCGCGGACAATCGCGACATTTTGTTCGAGCGGATTGTGCAATTGAACGTAGCATCCATTTTGCCGCAAATTGAATTTGCCTTGCACAGGACGATGCCCGCCGATGTAAACAGGATGGATGTTCTTGTCCTCTGGCGTGCAAAATGTTTTCAGCATTTTTTGCACGCTGCCTTTTCTCGCCTCGTCGTTCGCCGTCCAAGTCAAAGCCAAAATCACTTCGTCAAAAAGCGGCGCGTTTATCACGGCATCTTCGTCCAAAGGCTCGAGCGGCTCGGCATGCGAGACGAATAAATTTTCGGTGCAAAAAGCGAGCGGCAAAGATTTTTCAAAATCGTAAACCGCATCCAAAACTTCGTCGCCGTAATACGCTCGCATAAATCGCATCACCATTTCGCCTTCCTGCGCGAATTTCCTGAACGAAAAATTTCCGCCGCCATTTTCGTTTTTGATGTTTTCGTGATTTCCTTTAAGGCAATGAAAATTTTCTGGCCAACGGCATTTGCATTCCATTATCGCCATTTGCGCCGCAAGTCCTTCGCGCATTTCGCTTTTCATCGCCTTGCCCGCAAAATCGCCTCGCAAAAATTCATCGTAAGCCAAAAGCCAGCGTTCGTAATTTTGCGACTCGGAGTGAAGCAAGTCGCCCACGAGCACGACGCGGATTTCGTTTTTTTCCAAAGCGTCGGCGACGCGAACGTCGTCTTGCAGGCTCGAGATTTTTTTTGGCAAAATGAAATTCAAAATGTTGGAAATGAAATTTGCGCGCGCGTGAATGTCAGGAACGACAATGCACGGGATTTTTTTTTGTCCGCGAAAATCCAAAAGTCCGCCCGCGATTTTTTCATCTTGCAAAGTGACCGCGGGACGATATGCGACATCTTCCGAACGCAAAACCGAAACAGTTTTTTTTGCGAGCGACAAAATTTTTTGCGCCGAAGGAAGTTTTTCGTGCAAAGAGTAGGCGTGGATTTTTTCTAAAAATTCTTGCGTGGAATCCAAAATGCTTTTCAAAAAATTTTATCAACCAAAAACAAGATTCGCCGTGCCGATTGTAATCTTGTCGCCGCGAGAAAGCTTCACGTATTTTCCGGCAGGAATTTTCTTGTCATTCAAAAAAGTTCCGTTCGTGGAATTTTCGTCTTTCAAAAAATAGTCTTCCTTGATTTTTTGAATGAGCGCGTGGTGGCGGCTCGCGAGCTTGTTGTCAACGACGACGCTGTTGTCAGTGTCGCGGCCAATCGTGATTTTCGCCACGAGCTGGATTTTCTTTTTGTTGAACATCAAATAGGAAACCGCGCCCGAATTCGAAAACGCCTGAATGTGCTGCCCCACCGGGGAATTGTTCATAATTGTGGAATCGTTCATATTTACATTATATCAGCAAATTGCGATTTTGTCTTTATTTTTTTTGCAAAAAATAGTAAAATTGAAAACATGGCAAAAACTCTCGTGATTGGCGCGACTTGCGTGGACTTGATTATTCATGTGAAAAAATTTCCTGAGACGGACGAAGACATAAATTTCAACGACGAAAGAATGACGGCAGGCGGAACCGCGTTCAACGTGGCGCGTGCGTTGCAAAGTCAAAACAGCGAATTCATTTTGTGCTCGCCAATCGGCGAAAAAGGCGTTTACGCAGAATTCATAAAATCCGAACTCGCCAAAAACAAAATCCCAATTTTCGCGGAAGTCGCTGGGCAGGAAAACGGCGTTTGCATTTGCCTCATCAACGAAAAGCGCGAGCACGCTTTTTTGTGTTCGCACAAGGCGGAATATGTTTTCGACGAAAAATTTTTTTCGAAAATAAATTTTTGCGAAATCGATTCGATTTATTTTTCCGGATTGGAATTGGAAGAAGCGAATGCCGAAAATGAAATCGATTTTATCGCGCGCGTAAAATCCGACGCGCAAAAACAAGCGCGGGAAATCAAAGTTTTTTTCGATCCAACTTCGCGAATCAATTTCATAAAGAAAAATTTAGTCGAAAAAATTTTCGCGCTAAATCCGATTCTTCATTTGAACAAACAGGAAGCTTTGGATTTGAGCGGAAAAAATTCTTTTGAAGAAGCCGCCGCGCATTTGAGCCGAGTCTGCGAAAACGATTTGATTTTGACGCTCGGAAAAGATGGCGCGTACATTTTCGAGCGCGGCGCGAATCACGGAAAAAAAGTCGAAGGAATCGCGGCGAACGTCGTTTCCACGATTGGCTGCGGCGACGCGCATTTGGGAATCTGCATCGCGCAAATAAAAAACGGCGCGAGCCTTTACGACGCGGTTTTAAAAGCGAATGCATACGCCGCGAAAGTGGCGCAAACTGAGAAGGCTTCGATTTAAGCGATGATTACTTGGCATCGTTGCGCAGGATTCATGGCAACGCTTCGCGTCGTTTTCATAGAGGAATTTCATTTCACGTCGTCGCTTCCGCGACTTGAGAATACGCCGCGAAGGTCGCGCAAACTGAAAGTGCTTCGGTTTGAACGAAGGGTGTGCGACACTATGCGCGGCATTCACGTACAACGCTTCGCGGCGTTTTCATAGAGGAATTTCATTTCACGTCGTCGCTCTCGCGACGTGAGAATACGCCGCGAAAGTGGCGCAAACGGAAAGTGCTTCGATTTGAGATGATGGTGGTGGGTGTTATTACGCAACATTCACGATGATATTTCGCGTCGTTTTCATAGAGGAATTTCATTTTACGTCGTCGCTCTTGCGACTTGAGAATACGCCGCGAAGGTGGCGCAAACGGAAAGAGCCTCGATTTAAGCGATGATTGCTTGGCATCGTTGCGCGGCATTTACAAATGGCGAATAGATTTGCAACTTTTTCATCCCAGCCTTTCCGCCGCCGCTTCCCACTCGGCATTTAGGCTTTCCAGTTCCGAAACCAGCGCGGCGATTTTGCGTTGCACTTCCTTCGTCGCGAA
>CAZZFL010000047.1:0-7440 GCA_964653395.1 uncultured Treponema sp.
GCTTCCGCTGGTGCTAGCCTCTGCGCAGTTTCGCTTCCGTAAGGGGCTTCAAAAAAATTCGCCCTCTCATTTTCCGTAGGTCGCGACGATTTCGTTGATTTGGTCGCGGATGACGGCGGCCTGTTCGTATTCCAGATTTTCGGCGTACTCGTTCATTTGCTTTTTCAGCGCCTCGACAAGGTTCCGCCGCTCTTTCGGCACGAAAAGGTTCGCGCTTTTCTTCAGCACGTCGAGCTGCATTTCCGCCTCTTCTTTGGCTTCCTGCGTCTTGTGTTCGAGGATGTCTTCCACCGCCTTCTTTATCGTGGTGGGGGTGATGCCGTGTTCCTTGTTGTAGGCTTCCTGAATGGCGCGGCGGCGCTTCGTTTCGGAGATGGCTTCCTTCATCGCGTCGCTCATCCTGTCCGCGTACATCACGACCATTCCGTTCGCGTTGCGCGCGGCGCGTCCGATGATTTGGATGAGCGACGTGGTGCTGCGCAAGAAGCCGATTTTGTCCGCGTCCAAAAGCGCGATGAACGAAACTTCGGGCAGGTCGATTCCTTCGCGCAAAAGGTTTATTCCGATGAGAATGTCGATTTCGCCCGAACGAAGGCTTTTCAGTATTTCCACTCGCTCGAACGTGTCGATTTCGGAGTGGATGTATTTGACGCGCAGGTTCAGCCCGGAAAGATAGTCGGTCAAATCTTCCGCCATTTTTTTCGTGAGCGTGAGGATCAGGCTCCGCTCGTTCCTTTCGATTCGCGCGAGCACTTCCTTGTAGATGTTTTCCATCTGCCCCTCGCTCGGCCGCACTTCGATGACAGGATCGAGCAATCCCGTGGGACGGATGATTTGTTCCACCACTTGGCTGCTCTGCTTGATTTCTTCGGGACGCGGCGTGGCGGTCACGTAAATCACTTGGTTGAGTTTCTTTTCGAACTCGGCGAATTTGAGCGGGCGGTTGTCGAGCGCGCTCGGAAGGCGGAAGCCGAAGTCCACGAGATTCTGCTTTCGCGAACGGTCGCCCTCGTACATCGCGCCCACTTGCGGGACGGTGACGTGCGCTTCGTCGATGATGCAAAGAAAGTCGTCGGGAAAATAATGAAGCAGCGTCGCCGGCGGCTCGCCTGCGGCGCGTCCTGCGATGGGCGCGGAATAGTTTTCGATGCCCGAACAATATCCCATTTCCTTGAGCATTTCGATGTCATAGGTCACGCGCGTCTTGAGCCGCTCGGCTTCGAGCAATTTTTTTTGCGCGGTCAGGATTTCGACGCGCTCTTCCATTTCCTTTTGAATCCGCTCCGTGGCTTGCAAAAGCAGTTCGCCCGAGACCACGAAATGTTTCGCCGGATAAATCACGGTTTCTTCCAGCTCTTCGATGCGCTCCGAAGTGATCACATTGTAACGCTGGATTCGCGCCACTTCATCCCATTCAAGCTCGATTCTGTAGGCTTCGTCCGTCTCCATGTACGCCGGAAAGATTTCCATCACGTCGCCTTTTATGCGAAAATTTCCCCTGTCCAAAATCGCGTCGTTCCGCTTGTATTGGAGCTCGGCGAGCTGCCGCGCCAAGTCCGCGAAGGTGACGGACGAGCCTTTTTCGATTCGGATTCGCATTTCCTTGTAAAGGTCGGGCATTCCCAAGCCGTAGATGCACGAGACCGTCGCGACCACAATCACGTCGCGCCGCTCCATCAGGCTGTACGTGGCCGCCAAACGCAGACGGTCGATTTCCTTGTTCACTGCGGCGTCCTTTTCGATGTAAAGGTCGCGGGCGGGAACGTACGCTTCGGGCTGGTAGTAGTCGTAGTACGAGACGAAATATTCCACGGCGTTTTCGGGAAAGAACGTCTTGAATTCGCGGAAAAGCTGCGCGCTCAAAGTTTTGTTGTGGCTGATTATGAGCGTGGGGCGTTGCACGGCTTCGATTATCTTTGCCATCGTAAAAGTCTTGCCGCTTCCCGTGACGCCCTTCAAAGTCTGGTAGCGGTCGCCGCGCAAAAATCCTTCGCTCAACGCTTTCACGGCATTGCCTTGGTCGCCCGCCACATCGTAAGGCGCGTGCACGACGAATTTTTTCATAGGCCTTCCTTGATTTTAATCATTCCGTTTCCGCGAGCGTCACCTTGCAGTCGTAGTTCTTGCCGGCGCGGTGAATCGTCACGGTCACCGAATCGCCGGGACGCTTGTTTTCCAGCATTGAATAATAGTCGGAATAAGTTTTCACTTGCACGCCGTCGATGCCGACGATGATGTCGCCGCCCAAATTGAAGACGCGAGAGGAACGCGAGTTGCCGTAGCGCACGGGCATGTTCCCGCCTTTTATTCCGGCTTTCTCCGCGTTGCCGTTCTGCTCCACTTGCGAGACGAGGATTCCGTAGTTTATGTCGAGCCGCGCGTAGTCCGCGATGGGCTTCGTGATTTGCACCAAGCTCGCCTGGAGCGTTCCGCGCCGAACCTTGCCGTATTGGAGCAAGTCCGCCACGACGCGCCGGGCCGTGGAAGCCGGCACCGCGAATCCGATTCCCGAATTGCTTCCGCTCGAAGTGTAAATCATCGTGTTCACGCCGATCATGTTTCCTTTTCCGTCAAGGAGAGGGCCGCCGGAGTTTCCTGGATTTATAGAAGCGTCCGTCTGAATCATGTCGCGGATGATGACGTTGTTGGAATTCTTTATGGGCCGGCCGAGCGCGGAAACTATTCCCGTGGTGAGGGTCCGCTCAAAGCCGAACGGATTTCCGATGGCGATGACTTTTTGTCCCACCTTTAGTTTTTCGCTGTCGCCGAACTGAATCGTTTTCAAGACGACGCCTTCGGGCGGATTGAATTTCAAGACCGCGATGTCGCTTTCCAAGTCCGAGCCGACGATCCTTCCCTCGTACTGCGAGCCGTCGAAAAGCGAGATGTAGATTTTGGAAGCGTTCTCGATGACATGGACGTTCGTGATGACATAGCCGCGCGGGTCGATTATTGAGCCTGAGCCTGAGCCGCCGTCCTCCGCGATCGGCTCGAGGAACCACGTGACTCCCATCACTTGGGTCGTGATGTTCACCACGGCCTCGTTGAAATTTTCATAGACGGAAATGTTTTCCTGCTCGTCCATCGTGTACTGCGAATTGTTCGCCGACACTTGGACTTCCCGGGCGGGCTTTATCACGGGGAGGGGCGGCTTGCTTTGCGCGATTTGCTCGCCCGCGCTTTCCTGCGCTATATTTTCTTTGGCCGCGATTTCATTTTCCTGCGCCTCTTCGCTTTCGGAAAATGTGGAAGGCGGATGATTCTTGCCGAATATTTTTTGTGCACCCAACATAATCAAAAAACTTGCCGCCGCCGTAATCGCGACAGCAAGGACAATGTGGCGATGCGAATAAAGTCTCATGCTTTCATTATAAGGATTTTTCAAAAAAGAAAATACTTGATATTTGTATAAGTTCAGCTTTTCGCCGATTTGCGGCTCATCGCGAAAGGTCCTATGAACATCACGAAAAACGACGCGGAGAATTCCACGATGAACCTTCGCGCCCTTTTGTCCATTCCGAGCGCGGAAAGGATCGCCGAGAATCCGCCGTAAATCAGCGCGACGATTGCGATTCCGACGAGCGCGCGGAATATTTTTTCCCGCCTTCCGCCGCTTATTTTGAAGCGCACGAATCTTCGTTCCAAAAACCAGCCCGACAAAAATCCGACGAGCCTCGCGCAGTCGCCGTAGACTTCGCCCTTCATTCTTTCGCCGTCCACGATTAGAACTCCGCCGACAAAGTCTTTCGGATAGGATTTGAATTCGGCGTAGAAAATCAAAGCCAGCGCGAAAATGACGCCGCCGAGCAGAACCCATTTGTCGCGACTCTCGTTTTTTGAAATCCACTTTGTGAGAAAATGAATTGCGGCTATCACAATCGCGCCTTCGAAAAGTCCTGCCGCCACGTCCTGCGGAGTGTGGCATCCCAGATAGTTGCGCGAAAATCCCGTGAGCAGCGCGAGAAAAATCATGCACGCCGCAAGCGTTCTTTTCTTCCAATATTGATGGGCGACTCCGCCGTAGATTGTCGCGGCCGCCGCCGAGTGTCCGCTTGGAAAAGAATAGCCGCCCGCGGTGACCTTTGAATTTCCGTAAGGCAGAATTTCTTCGCTTCGAATCCATGGACGGTAAACGCAGAACGTCGTCTTCAACAACTGGTTCAAGGCGCAGCCGAATCCCGCCGAAAGAGCGACGAACGCCCCGGACTCTTTAGACACGCACCAAAAGAGCGCGATGGGAATTGCGTAGCATGCCGCCAAATCCAAGTCCGAAACGAGCATCATGAAGTTGCTCACGAAGTCTGGAAGCGCGTCGCGGAGATTTTGCAAAAACAAAAGATACTGAATGTCCATTCCTCACCGCGCCACGATTTCAAATTCCATGAAAACCAATTTTATGTCCTCGCGGAATTCATAGCCGATGATTTCCGCCTCTTCTTCGAGAGCCTCGCGCGTGCGCTCGCGCCATTCCTGCAAGTCTCCGTCCTCGCCTTCGAGCGCGGCAAGACTCCACGGCACTTCGCTGAACGGAAGAATTTCCACGCGCTGAATTTGAATTGCGCACACGGCTTCTTCGTCGGCATCTTTCACGATGTAATATTCGCCGCTCACCGGAAGAATTTCATTGTCAATCGCGTAGACCGCGTAAGTGGAAAAGGCCGCGCGCTTTTTTCCTGCGAGCAGCGCGGCGATTTTTTCCGTGCCCGCGAATCCTCGCGCCTCGAATCCGATGTCGCCCGCAAAGCTTTCGTCGCCTTGCAGTTTCAAGGCCGCCTTCGCCTTTTGCCAAAATTCATTCGAAGTCATTTTCGCCTCTTTTTGAAATTCAAATTGACGTTGCGTCAAAACTCGAATTTGGATTTTTCCAATTTCCTGAAAACGCCTTCGTCCGCGCCGAAGGGCACGATCGAATCCGCCGTGTATTTGGGGCTGATTGCGAGAGCGCAGTCGAGGCAATGCAAAATGAATTCGTCGTATTTTTCGGGCGGCATTTTCGGCCGCAAGTAGCAGCCTTCGCGCCGCCAATATTTTGCAAGGATCTTGTCGTAGACAAAAAAGTCCTTTTCGCGGAAATCTTTTTGCGCTGCGATCAAGTCGTAGAAACTTCGGCTCGCGGCGGCTTCCAAAGCGGGGGGAAGAGTTTGCTCGGAAATTCCTTCCGCGTCCAAAAGGCGTTCAAAACATTCGCCGCAAGAATTTCCCGAATCGTCTCGAAGGAGCGCGACGATGAAAACATTCTTTGTCCACGGAAGCGGGGGGTAGAGCACGACTGACTTTGTCTTGGAAAAATCTATCGGCTCGCCCTGCGCGTTTTTCGCGAACGGCTTGAAGAACGCCGCGCTTTCCTTGCAGAAAATCAGGCTTGCGCGCAAAGCGATTTCCTTTTTCAGAAAGACAAATATTTTCCGCTTGGAATTCAAAATGTCCGAAACCGCCTTTTCAAGCCGCGCGCGCTCCGCCGTGACGAACGAGCCCGCCAGCCCTTTGTTCAATGTGTTCTTGAAAATCGTGTACGCTCCGTTTCCCCAGCCCAAAATGGCGCGGCCTTCCTCGCGATACAAATCCGTGACGCGGACGTTCTTTTGCGTGTACAAAAAATTCCCGCGTGCGCGCCGAATGTTTCCGAAACGCCTGTGAATCTCATCGTAATATTTTTTGATTTCCATTTCACGCCGCCAAAATTATTTTTCAATTTTAATTGCTTTCAATTGTCTTGAGAAATTCAAGCCGCTTTTCCGCTTGCGTTTTGAACGCGCCTCGCGCCGTGATTGTGTTCGTCTTCGTTCCGGGCTTTTTGATTCCGCGCGAAGTGAGGCAAGAATGCTCCGCCGAAATCACGACGATCACATCTTCCGTCTTCACGACTTTGCTCAAAATGTCGGCGATGTCGTTTCCGATTTTTTCCTGAAGCTGAAGCCGCTTCGTGACCAAATCGACGATGCGGGGAATCTTGCTCAAGCCCACGATGCGATCTTGGGGAATGTAGCCGACGCTCACGCGCATATTGTACATCAGCGCGAGATGATGCTCGCAATAACTGAAAGCCTCGATGTTCGTGACCGCCACCGTGGAATTGTTTGAAATTGAGCCTTCGGGGAGGGGAAATGTCTTTCCGCATTCTTCCGCAATCTCGTCGTTTGAAAATCGCGTTCCTTCAAAAATCTCGTCCGCCATCCGCGCCACGCGCTCGGGCGTTTCCAAAAGTCCTTCGCGCTCAGGATTTTCGCCGATGTTCACGAGAATCGTTTTCACCGCCGCGCGAATGTTCGCAAGTTGCTCTTCCGTCAAATGCCGCGTTTTGTGTTCCATATTGCGCGAGATTATATCACATTCGCAAAAATTATTCTATAGTTCACGGCCGAACGAATTCGCAAAAAAAAGATGAATCGCGGCAAAGAAAAATGCGCACAAAAAAGTAGGCGAGTTTTGCCCAGCAATTTTTTTACTGAACGGACAATTCCAAGCCGTCGTAGGCTGGACCGACGCTTCCGCCGCTTTTTACGATTTCCGTCAAATTCGGATAATTCGCAAGAATTTTTTCAAGGTGCATTTTTATTTCCTCGTGACTTCTGTCATGCGTAATGTGCGTCATCCAAGTGTGGCGCGGCCGGATTTTTTCCGCCACATCCAATGCCTGCGAAAATCCGAAGTGCGTGGAATGCGGCTTTTCGCGAAGTCCGTCAATCACGGCGTGTTCCAAAATGCCGGCATTTTCCAAAATCAAGTCTATGGATTTTTGCCCGATGAAATTGCAGTCGGTCAAATACGCCACGCTGCGCTTTTTCCCCTCCCCGTCGCGCGCGGAAATGAGATAGCCGAGGCAGTCCACTTTGCCGTGCTTCATCGGAATGGAAATGATTTGCATTCCGCCGATTTCAAGCGGATTTTTCGGCGTGAGATTTTCGCCGCGCAGCAATTTTATTCTCGGCTTTCCCCCTCCAATTTGAGTTCGCTTGAAAATGTAGTCGAAATGAAGGCGCACGACTTTTCGAGTCTCCGCGTTCGCGAAAATGTGGATTCCTTCGGGCGGAGCGTTTTTCGCGGCGTCATCCACTTTCGGCGTGGAATGCGGAACTTTCGTGTGGCTGAAAATCCTGATGTCGTCAAGCCCGTGCAAATGGTCGGCGTGTCCATGCGTGAGCAAAATCAAGTCGAGCGAAGTAAGTTGCGCGCGGAGAGCCTGCTCGCGAAAATCAGGTCCTACGTCAATCAAAACGCGCGTGGTTTTTCCCGCCGCCTCGTTCGTAATCAACGCGCTCGCGCGAAGCCGCCTGTCGCGCGCGTCCGGCGAAGAACAGACTTTGCATTTGCACGCAATCACCGGAACGCCGTGGCTCGTGCCGCTTCCAAGAATCGTAAAAACCATGATTTTATTATAAGCCAAAATTCGATTTATTTCCAGTGCAATAATTTTTAAATTTCGCGCCGCAAGGCGAAATT
>CAZZFL010000047.1:7540-11056 GCA_964653395.1 uncultured Treponema sp.
ATTCGATTTATTTCCAGTGCAATAATTTTTAAATTTCGCGCCGCAAGGCGAAATTCTTTTGCACAATGCTGAAGAAAAATGTTCGCATCCGCGTCGCACAGCTTTGCCGTGCGACTTTCGCTTCCGCAAGGGGGTTCAAAAAAATTAAAAAATACTGAATGGGAGGGGTAAATTTGTGGCGCAACAATGAATCCGCTTACGACTTGACGAAGAATTGTTTTTCTGATAATATATTCGCATTGAATCTGTGCGCGCAATTCAGTTGCATTCGCATGGTTGTGCGTCGTTCGCAAAAAGGGGACAAAATGCTGTATTCTGAACCTACGAACCTTGCGGTCGTGGCCTGCCCGGGCGGCGAATCTTTCGCCGACGAAGTTATCACTCATCTGCGCAATATTTACAAGCATCGTTTCACTTTAAAAAACGAGACGATTTCCAAAAGATACCAAATCGACAAAAACGAACTTATAAAGCAAATCAATTTAGGAAGCGACATAAACACGTCGGACATCGCGATGCGAAACGCGACGGACAAATATCGTCCGCCGGTTTTCAAAGTCAAGGCGCGTTTCACGTATTTTATGAACGGCGAATTCAAAACCGAACTTTTGGAATGCGTGCGCGGAAAAGACGTTTTCATTTTTCAGGACGTGGAAAACCACGAGCCGCTCGCGCTCAATGACGGCAAGAACGTGATGTCGCTTTCGGTGAACGACCATGTGATGTCGATGCTCGTCACTGTTGATGCGGTGCGGCAGGCGGGCGCGGCGAGCGTGAGTCTCGTAGTGCCTGCGTTTCCTTACAGCCGCCAGCACAAAAAGAAAGGACGCGAAAGCCTCACGGCGAGCATGCTCGGGCACATCTACGAGCTTCTCGGCGTAAAGCGAATCATCACGCTCGACATCCATTCGCGCGAAATCATAAACGCGTTCAATACAATTTCATTGGAAAACCTGCATGCGAGTTATCAGATAATTCGCGAGCTGGCAAAACTCCTCGACCTCACTGGAAAGACTGAAGATTTGGTCGTGGTTTCGCCCGACACTGGCGCGGTGGACAGGAACAAATTTTACGCTTCCGGCCTCAAGCTTCCGCTCGCGATGATTTACAAGGAACGCGACTATTCAATCGTGACGCAGGACGCGCACAGCACGAACATCAAGTCGGTCAAACTTTTGGGCGACGTTCAGGGCAAAGTTGCGTTCCTCGCCGACGACATGCTCGGCACTGGCGGCACGCTTCTCAAGGCGATGCAGTTTCTCAAAGAGCAGGGCGCGACAAAAGTCATCGCCGCGATTTCGCTTCCGTTTTTTACCGGCAACGCGATTGAGCTTTTTGACGAAGCGTACAAGCAAGGCTGGTTCTATCGAATCATCGGAACTAACGCCGTGTACCACGAAAAACTCAAAGAGAAGGAATGGTACATCGACACGAATGTCTCGGGACTTTTCGCCAACGTCATCACGCGCGTTCATCACAATCAGTCGCTCGGCGATTTGCTCGACAACCGCAACATCATCGAAAAACTCGTAAGGCTCGACACGAGCGTAAACGAGGACGATGAATAAAGAATTTCGGGAACGCAGTTTTCCGAGCGGTCTTGAAAATTGCGTCCTTGCGATTGACGTGGGAACGAGCGCGCTAAAGGCGGCCGTGATCCGCGCGGACGGCGAAGTCCTTGATTTTTGCCGAGAAGAATTCGCGCCGATAAAAATTCCTTGTGGACAAAAATTTTCCCAAAAATGGATTTTCGCATTCGGCGAGGCTTGCAAAAAAATTAAGGGCGCGATTTCCGCAGCGCGCGCGATTTGCTTTTCTGGCAACGGCCCCACTTTGGTTTTCGACGACGGCACGACGCTTTTGTGGAACGAGCCGATTGGAAAAAACGCGGAATTGGAAGACGACGCGCTTTGTTCAAGCGACATTTTTTGCGAAGCGAAAAAATCAATTTTCATTCCGAGAATTCTCGCCGTGAAAAATATTTTTCCCGCGCAATGGAACGAAAGCGAAAAAATTTTTTCCTGCCCCGAATTTTTAATCAATGAAATTTGCGGAGCGCAAATCACGATTCTTCCCGAAGCGCGATTCAAAGGTGCGTATTGGACGGACGAAATTTTGGACGCACTGAAAATTCCGCGCGGAAAGCTTTGCGATTTTTTTTCGAACGCGAAAATTGCGGGACGCGTCACGGACAAGGCCGCCGAAAAATTTGGATTGCCTCGCGGAATTCCAGTCGTCGGGGCGGGGCCTGATTTTGTGGCCGCACTCATCGGCACTGCCACGACAAAGCCCGGCGCATTGTGCGACCGCGCCGGCTCGAGCGAAGGGCTTAACTTGTGCACGCCGTTTCCGATTGTCGCCGACGAAATTCGGACGCTTCCTTCGCCGGTCGCGCCTTTTTGGAATGCGTCTTTTTTAATCGAAGATCCGGGAAATACAAATTTTGAAAAAACGAAAAATTTTGCCGAAGGCGTTCGCGCGCTCAGAAGATGCGCGGAAAAACACGGCGTTTTTTTTGACGACACAATCGCAATTACGGGCGGACAATCTCGCGACGAAAATTTGATTCAGGAAAAGGCGGACGCGGCGGAAATGAAAATCGCGCTCGGACAAATTCCAGACGCGGAACTTTTGGGCGATGCTGCGATTGCGTTTGCCGCGCTCGGCGAATTCGATTCGCTTCAAAATGCCTCCGCCACAATTTGCAAAAGGCAAAAAATTTTTTATCCGAAAAATTCAAAAGGCGAAAAATGAAAATCATAAAAATTCCGCAAAATTTAAAGACGATAATTTTCGACATCGACTCGACGCTTTACACGAATGAAGAATACGCGTTTGAACAAGTGGATTGCCAAGTGCGATGCTTCGCGAGCGAGCGCGGAATTTCCGATGACGCGGCGAGAAAAATGGTGGCGGATTTCCGCGAAAAATTCGCGCGGGAAAATTGCGGAAAAAAAATCAGCCTTTCGAACACGCTTCTTTCGTTCGGCGTGCCGATTCAAAAAAGTGTCGAATGGCGACGCGAGCTTTTGGAGCCGAAAAATTTTTTGAAGCGAGATGAGCGTTTGCAAAAAACGCTTTCCGCGCTTTCAAAAAAATTCAGTTTGATTTGCGTGACGAACAATCCTGTGATGCCCGCGAAAAAAACGCTCGTCGCTTTGGGCGTGGAAAATCTCGTTTCGGAAATCATCGGGCTTGACACTTGCAATGTTTCAAAGCCAGCGCGCGAGCCGTTTTTGCTGGCCGCCGAAAAATGCGGAAGCCATGCGCAAGAATGTTTGAGCGTCGGCGACAGGTTTGATTTGGACATCGCCGTGCCGCTTGAACTTGGAATGGGAGGGGTATTGGTGGAAGGCGTGGAGGACGTGTACAAATTGCCAGATTTTTTGTGAAGGGCTTGAAAAAAAAATCGTTTTGATGTATAGTATTTGCGAGGTCCATTAGCTCAACTGGATAGAGCGGCCGCCTCCTAAGCGGCAGGTTGTGTGTTCGATTCACATATGGGCCATTAAAAAA
>CAZZFL010000048.1:0-10337 GCA_964653395.1 uncultured Treponema sp.
TAAGCAAGTTTCTGAAAGAAACTTGACATTAAAATCAGCAACGATATTTTAGTTGTTGATTTTAATTTTCCTCGTAAATCGAAGTTTTGAAAAATTTCAGTTTTTCAAAACTTCGATTTCGCTCGCGCGAGCGAGCATTGATATAAGCAAGTTTCTGAAAGAAACTTGACATTAAAATCAGCAACGATATTTTAGTTGTTGATTTTAATTTTCCTCGTAAATCGAAGTTTTGAAAAATTTCAGTTTTTCAAAACTTCGATTTCGCTCGCGCGAGCGAGCATTGATATAAGCAAGTTTCTGAAAGAAACTTGACATTAAAATCAGCAACGATATTTTAGTTGTTGATTTTAATTTTCCTCGTAAATCGAAGTTTTGAAAAATTTCAGTTTTTCAAAACTTCGATTTCGCTCGCGCGAGCGAGCATTGATATAAGCAAGTTTCTGAAAGAAACTTGACATTAAAATCAGCAACGATATTTTAGTTGCCGATTTTAATTTTCTTCCGCCTTCAAAAATTAAATCGCGCTTTTTCGCGTGTTTGCCGCGACGCAATCATTTACCATCAGATTTTGTTTCTTCCGAATTTTTCATCGTGAGAAAAAACGAAACTATTAAAATTATTCCGCAGACGACGATGCACGCGTCCGCCACATTGAAAGTGGGCCAGCGTTCCAAACCGAATATTCCGAAAAATTTCACGTCGATAAAATCCACCACGCCTTGCGGACGGAAAATCCTGTCGATGATGTTTCCCACGCCGCCGCCCACGATTCCGCAAATGCACCATCTTTGCAGCGAATTGAATTCGTCGTTGCGAAAATAAATCGCCACCACGAGCGCGATCACCACAAGCGGCACGAGCGAAAACAAAATCGCGCGCGCGTTTTGCGAAAGCGTCGCGCCCAAGCTGAACGCCACGCCTTTGTTCGCCACATGGATTATTCGAAGCAAGTCGCCGCCGAAAGAATATCCAATGCTGAACGGCGGAATGTTTTTCACAATCCAAAGTTTTGTGATTTGGTCAAGCAGAATCACTGCAAGCGCGAGCGAAAACGGAATCAATTTCTTTTTCATTTTTTCTCCAAAATAAAATTCAGATTTTCAATCTTTCACCTTGCGACAAAATCAAATTCGCGACGCAAACTTTTTTTGACGCAAGATGGCGATATCACACAATTATAAATTCGTCGGGAAATCCAAGAAAATTCCTTCCACGCCTTTTTCTTCGAAAAGGCGCTCGCGAAGCGAATTCACGCCGAACGTTTCAGTGTTGTAATGGCCGCCGGCAATCACGTTCATTCCTTCTTCCTTGATCGGATTGAAATCACTGTGCCCCAATTCGCCCGTGATGTAGCAGTCCAAATTTTCGCGCCACGCCCAATAATGGTCGCCGCCCGCGCCGCCCGAAACAATTCCCACTGTGGAAATTTTCTTTTTTCCGAACGCGAGAATTTGATTCGGCTTTGCGTTTGGACTCAAGCGACGAACGTCCAACAAAATTTTCTCCGACAATTCTTCCACGCTCATCGGCTTTGGAAGCTTTCCTTTCACGCCGATTTCCATTCCGCGCCATGGACAAAATTTTTTCAAGGCCTTCATTCCGCAAGCGCGCGCGATGGAAAAATTATTCCCGACTTCTTCGTTAGCGTCCAGCGGAATGTGATAGCCGATAAGCGCGATGTCGTTTTTTATGAACGCGGCGATTCGCGCATAATGAATGTAAGTGAGCGTTTCCACATTGTCCCAAAAAAGCCCGTGGTGAACGAAAAGAACGTCCGCGCCGCATTCGGCCGCCGCCGTCACAGTGTCCAGCGTCGCGTCAACTGCGAAGGCGACTTTCTTTATCTGCTTTTTTTCAGGCGAGGAATTTTGAATTTGAATTCCATTGCGCGAAGGATCGGCAGAATAATTTTCCTTTTTCAAAATCGAATTGAAATAAGAATCAAGTTCATTTAAAGTCATTTTTCCCTCTATAAAAAATCAAGAGCGTTTTATCAAAAACGCGATTGACTTTTTATGCCACTTCGCAATGAAATGAGAAGTGGCATTGAATATGAAAGTTTCCAACGGAAACTTGTCACAATCAAAGTGCCGCGCCATTTGTGCGGTGCTTTGATTTTTCCTCTATAAAAAATCAAATTGCAATTTGATTTTCAATGTGCGTGTCAAACAAATTTTGCGCAACATTTTCGCAACGCGAATTTCAATTTTCCATTTTTTGCCTTGTCGCATAAACGCAATAACTCGGCGCGAACGAAGTTTTGTCGCGAGGCGCAGCCAAAAATATTTTCGCAAAAATCGGCTCGGTCTGCGCCACGAATCCAAATCCTGGCGTCGTGTAGTCGGCGATGTCCGCAAGATTCATGCTGCGTGGAAATGCGCGCGCGTCGGGCGCGGAAAAATATTTTCCGAAAATCGCGTCGAGATTTTCGGTGGGCAAAACGCTGCTTGAATCGCCGACAATGAAAATGCCTTTTTCCGCGTAACGATTTTTTGCGATGGAAGCGAGCGCGTTGTAAATGCCGCAGTAAATTTTCGAAAATTCATTGGCGCGATTTTTCATGGATTCTTCACGGAATTCAATTTTGTTCGCGGCGGATTTTTCGTCTTGAAAAAAATTCTTCAAAAGAAAAAATCTTCGGAAAGATTTTGAATTTCGCAAATCAGAAAAATTGTCTTCGTACAAATCTGCGGCAAGGACAGTGTAGCCCGCGCGCGCGAGCAAAATCAAATATGGCTCGTAGTTCAAAGTTTCGGCAAGAACGTCGCCCACAAACAGGACGACTGTATTTTTTTGCGACGAAACATTTTCGTTTGAAAAAGTGTAGAGCGTAAAATTTCTCTTGTCGGAAATTTCATTCGCCTCTTTAAAATTCGATTCCGAAAAATCGGAAGAAGTGTCGCATGAAAAATATTCGCGCTTGACTTGAACATTGTATTTTTCGGTTTGCAGGCGAACAGGACGCATAGCAACGACGACGGCCAAAGCGAAAAGCGCAATCAGCAAAAACAAAATCGACGCTATGAAAAATTTCACGCTGTAAGAATCCACGAACAAATCTTGCGAAAAGCGCACGATGCTGCGATAATTCAAAATCGCCGTGACAAGCGCGAGCCCAAAAATCGCGAGTTCCGTAAAACGGATTCCCCAAGCAAGCATTTGCAAGATCGTCACGATGACGCTGAGCGGAGCCAAAATCGCGAGCGCGTCGTGCCGAGTGCGCCGCGTAAAAAGAATGCGCGCGTTCAAAAAAACGAGCATCACAAGAACGAGCATTTCTCCGGCAAACGGCGTCAAAATTCGCATACTTCATTTTACCGAAAAAAGCAGAACTTTGCAATATATCATCGAGAAGTTAGTTTTGAGCGTTGCGGTCGGCTGGGTGAATTTTCAAAATTTTTGTTTCGGAAAAATTCTTTATTTCTTTTTGAAAATATGATATAATTTTTTCATGGCAGAATTTAAAAAAGTCGAAGTTGACAGGCAAAAAATAATAACGGCCATAAAAGCCGGCGTTCCGATTTCTCTCACCACCTACACAATTCCTCATGATATGGAAGTTTATATAGACGACATTCTGCGCGTTTTCTTGGAAGAGTTGAATCAAATGCAGATATGCGAGCAACTCACTTATTGCCTGAACGAATTGATGACGAACGCAAAAAAAGCCAATACCAAACGCGTCTATTTTAAAACTAAAAATTTGGAAATAACGGAAAAATCCGACTACGAAATCGGAATGAAAACTTTCAAAAAAGAAATGCTCGAATATCTCGAATATTATTTGGGCTTGCAAAAAAAAGCCGGGCTTTACGTGCGCGTCGTCATTCAATATCGCGACCGAAAAATCAAAATCGAAGTGCGCAACAATTCTGAAATTACAGTCTTTGAAGACAAGCGCGTTCGAGACAGACTTGCGCGCGCAAAAGAATGTTCTTCAATTGAAGACGCGTTTTCTCAAGTTCTTGATGATTCCGAAGGTGCCGGACTTGGGCTTGTAATTTTGATTTTGATGTTGCAAAAAATCGGATTTGCCGAAGAAAATTTCCAAGCCACTTGCGAAAATGGCGAAACAATTATGCGCATAACTTTACCGCTTGCCGAAAAAGATCAGGCGCAAATGAATTTTATCAGCAAAGAATTTGCAAATGTCATCGAAAAACTTCCGCAGTTCCCCGAAAACATCACGGCGATAAACCGGCTTTTGAACAATCCTGATTCGCGAATTTCCGACATCGCAATGCGCATTTCCAACGATGTCGCGCTCACGGCGGAACTTTTGAAAACCGTAAATTCGGCGGCGTTCGCGCTTCCATTTCCATGCTGCAACGTTTATGACGCGGTGAAATTTGTCGGAATTCACGGCATAAGAAATTTGTTGTTTTCAATCGGCGCAATTCAATCTTTCGGAAAATTTGACGACAAAAAATTCAAGATTTGGGAACACTCCTATCAAGTCGCATTTTATTCGTTCAACATCGCGCGAAATTATTTCGCCACAAACAAGAAAATAATCGAAGACTCATACATTTGCGGACTTTTGCACGACATGGGAAAAATTGTTTTCGAAGTCTCGCATCCAGAATTCATCGCGCGGATAAAAAATAATTGCGAAACAGAAAATATTCCAGATCAAATTTTTGAAAGACTTTTGGCGGGAGTGAACCATGCGGAAATCGGCGCGCTTATCGCAGAAAAATGGAATTTTCCAGACGTGATTGCAAAATCAATTCGATTCCATCACACGCCGGATTTTGCGGAAGCGGAAGCCAAAGATTTGAGCGCGGTTGTATGCCTCGCGGATTTGATGGTGCATTATCACGCTGGCGAAATTTCTTTTTCACAAATCGACAATTCGATTTTGGATTCTTTTAAATTCACAAGCGAAATTATGTTCAAAGAAATTTCCGACAAACTTTATTCGGCATTCAAAGAATCGTAAAAAACTACGCCTCGCCAATTTCTTCGAATAGACTTCGCATCGTCGGATTGTTGCGCGTAAGTTTTTTTATCGAAAGATCGTCGGCTTTGTTGTTGGCGATTCGCAAATTGTTTTCGCTTCCAATGAGCGCGTCCTTTATCTTTTGCAAATGATCGATGGACTTGTCAATTTCTGAAATTGCCGAAGCAAATTTTTCGCTCGCCAGCCTGTAGTTGCGTCCGAAATCCGCTTTGAACGAATTCAGTTCCGCCTCAAAATTCGTGATGTCAATGGATTGATTTCTCGCCTCCGAAAGTTGTCGCTTATATTCGAGCGACTTGCGCGAAGCGTTGCGCAAAAGCGTAATCATCGGAATAAAAAACTGCGGACGAATGACGTACATTTTTTCAAACTTGTGCGAAACATCCACAATGCCGCCGTTGTACAATTCGCTTTCGCTTTCGAGCAACGAAACAAGCACCGCAAATTCGCATTTTTTTTCTTTGCGGTCTTTGTCCAATTCCTTGAAAAAATCTTCGTTCTTGTGCTTGGTCGCGGTGGTGTCCGCCTCGTTTTTCATTTCGAACATTATCGAAACATATTCAATTCCATCTACAAAATCGCGGAAAATAAAATCGCCCTTGGAACCCGTGCGCGCATCATTGTCCTTTTCAAAATATGCGTCCGGCATTAGCGGGCGCGCGAACTGTTCAAAAGAAGTGCGACAATGTGTTTCAAGAGTTTCGCCAATCATTTTGGTGGACATTCTCGCCTTCAAATCTTTGTAATAAACAATCTGCTCGTCCTTGGCGCGAAGTTGATTTTCAAAATTCGCCTTGAGATCATTTTCATGAATTTGCGCTTGATTTTTTTCATTCTCGATTTGCGCCCGAAGCCGCTCGGCTTCAATCTGCAACTTTGAATTTCCTTCCGTGAGTTTTCGGCTGAGTTCGGCGAGTTCTTCATTTTTTTTGGCGACGGCTTCATTCACTGCGAGTTTTTTTTCACTTTCCGAATTCTCAATTTTATTTTTAAGTTCATAAATTTTCGCGCCGAACGACTTTTCCATTTCATGAAGTTTTTCGGCGGCGGCTGCGGCGGATTCATTTTTAATTCGTTCTATTTGATTTTTCAGTTCGGAAATTTCATTTTGCTTTTTCAACTCAAATTGATTTTGCGCCTGCCCCAATTTTTCCAAATAAACTTTGTCCGCGCCACGTGAAATCGATTCCTCAAGTCCGCTCGTGTCGATGCTGGAAAGCGAAGTCAAATCAATCCAGTCGCCTTTGGACGCATCTTCATCCAACACCAAAGTATTTTTGTCTTTTACAATCACGCCGATTTTTTTCATTTTTCCTCCTGCGATTTTTAACATTATAGCGCACATTCATCTGAATTGCAATTCAAATGAATTGACACTTCGCCTCGAAGTATTTAAACTTGACAAAAAAATCTTGCGGATGGAATTGAATTCTAGCAGCTCCAAATTTTGAAAAGTCTGAAGATTATTTTCGCAAATTTTTTACGCACTGAACTTGCATCGAAATATGTTGAATGAATTTTTCACGCAAAGAAAAATCAAAATCTTTCTTAAAAAATTAACTTCGCAAATTTTCGGCAAAGGACTTTGCGGAGAATTTTTTCTGCGAGAATTGCGATTTTCAAGAGCGTTGCAAAAGTTTTTGTTGCGCAACAATTTTCCGCGGCGTTTAATTTTTCGCCAGCGAAATCACGGCTTTGACGTCGCCTTTGCCCAAAATATTTTTCAAATTCGCTTTGCTCATCGTGCCGTTTTCGAGCGCGTCGATTTTTCCGAGGCGAGTAAAATTCCAAGAATTTTTGTCGTAGTAAATTGTGATTTTATTTCCGAGATACAAAATTATGTCGCCCGCGTCGGTCGAAATTTGTGCGTCATTTTTCGGAAGCGAAAACGGCAAGTCGCCGACTTTTTCAAAATTGCCGTAATCTTTCATTTCGATTGCAATCGCGCCGTTTCGCAATTTTTCGGCAAACGACTTTGCGGAGGAATTTTCTGCGAGCGTCGCGAAAAGTTTTGTCGTCGCGCCGCCTTCGTTCGTAATTTGAATTTCAATTTTCATTTCTGATTTCCTCCAATTTTCTGCGGATGCGATGTCGCCAAAATTCGCGCCACAAAAAATCAGCGCAAATGTGAAAATCGATGTAAAAAAATTTTTCATTTTTTTTGCTTCCGTAAAAATCAAAAAGCGAAATTAAATCGAATTTCTTTGCGAGTGATTTTTTAGAAATTCATTATTTCAAAACGACGTTTTTGAATTCGTATTCGACTTTTTTGAAATACAAATTTTTGAACGGATGAATGTCCATCGCGTTTGCAATCCAGCCGCCGACAATGCGCAAGTCAATTATGCTGCAAGTGACGGGATGGCTTATCGGAATCACTTCGCCGCTGGAAAGAAGAATGTCTTCGGCTTTCGACAAAAGCGCGTTGTGCTCGCGCGAATCGTTGGTGAACGCCGCCTTGTCGAGCAACGCGTCGAATTCATCGTCGCGCCATTTCGAATCGTTCATCGAAGAATCGCCTCGAAACAATTCCAAAAACGCGAGCGGGTCGGCAAAGTCGCCGATCCAAGTGTACAGGAACAAATCGGCTTTTGTTGCGGCGATTGAAGTCAAATAAATTTGCACGGGAATTTTCAGCGTCTTCAATTCCACGCCGATTTCTTTGAGTGGCGCGCGCAAATTTTCTGCGCGGTTTATCATGTATTCGTTGTCGGGAATCGCAAAAACGAGTTCGAGAATTTTGTCGGAAATGCCCGCCTTTTTTTTCGCGCTTTCAATCATCAATTTCGCTTCGTCGATGTCGGTGTAGTCCAAACCTTCCGGGCTGTTGTAACCCGACGAAGGGCAGACCAAAGTTTGCGCGGGAAACATGCTTTCGCTTCGCAACTGATTCCACGGAATTGCGGTAAGCACGGCGTTGCGAAATTCCGAATTGCTCCAAATCGGAGAATCGTTTTTGAAGAACAAATATTCCGTTCCAAATTCCGCCGAAAGTTGAATCGATTTTTTGTCGAGAATTTTTTTCATTTCGGCAGGACCGCTCACCCAGTCCGCGGCACCGATGTTGAAGGCGTGAGTTTGCGCTTCAGTGTCGTCAGTAAAATTCACGGTGATTTGCGGAATGCGCACTTGCTCGGCGTTCCAATAATTCGGATTTTTTTTGAGAACCAATTTGAATGGCGTGACGCTTTCCACATAATAAGGACCGCTCGCGCTCGAATCTTGCGGCACGGCGGAAAACGCGTGATGGCACAAAATTTTGTTGAAGTGACTCGTGGGTTTTACAAGCTCGACGCTTAGTTTGTTTCCCAAAACATTTATCGCCACGTCGCTTCGCTTGCCTTGTCCAAGGCGAAATTCGCGCGCGCCTTTTATCACGTCCAAAAGCGAAGAATAATACGCGCTTTTGTTCGCAATCAAATCAAGCCAAGAATCTTTTATTGTTTGCGCATCGATGATTTTTCCGCTCGAAGTTTTTGCGCCCTCACGAATCGTAAAAGTCCAGCGAAGTTTGTCACGCGAAATTCTGTATTCTTGTGCCAACGCGTTGTCAGGTTCGAGCGTGGCGGCGTTGTACGAAAAAAGTCCTTCGTAAACGCTGTTCAAAATTTGCGCCTCAAAAACATACGCGCTCGTGTGCGGATTTAGATTTAAATTCATTAGCGAATGATACATCACGAATTCGCGCTGAAGTTCGGAATCAATTTCGTTTTCATTGAAAACATTTTCATCCTGAAATTGCGCGAAAATATTTTGCGCCAAAAATGCGAAAATTAAAAATGCGAGAATCGCTTTGAAAAATTTATTCTGAAATTCCAAGTTTTTTCATTTGCTCCTGTTCTTCGACGTGAGAAATATAGTCCGCAAGATATTGACTTGTGTTTATCGCACTGTTGCTGATAGCAGTCAATTCCATTGAAAGACCTTTTATTTTCGGGCGGATTTCAGGCGGCGAGGAATTCTTGAAATACGTGTCGAAGCCTTTTAAAATCTGCGCGATGTTTTTCATATCAGAAATTTGCTTGGTTAGAAATTCCAAAACTTTTTTTTCGTCGGCGGCAAGCAATCTTTTATAACCCGGACTTGTCTTGAGTGAAAACGCATTGTAAAAATTCATTCGTTTTTGCAAGTCGGCATAAAACGGATTGAATTCGACTTTTTCTTTTCTCTGCGCTCCAGTAGATTTTTCCAAAATCGTAATTTCATAAGTCACCGGTTTTTCCGAAATGCCGAACGCCTTGCGCAAAGCGTGCAAGAATTTCGCGAAACCAGAATTAGCCTGCGTTTGAACTAATTGATTGTTTTCAGAAAGCTTGGTGCAAATTGTTTGCAAAGGCGTACTGAACGCGCACAATGATTGCGCCGTGCTCATCAGCAATTCTCTAGGATCGATTTCCTTTGCTTTCTTTTTTTTCTCCGTTTTGGGAATCGCGAGTTTTTTCAAAAGCGCGTCTTGCAATTTTTCTTTGTCCGCATCCTGATCTTCCTTTATCAGCTCTTCCACAAGTTGCGTATAGAACGGAAGCGTCTTTGCAAAAACCACGGGAAAAGTTTTTTTGATTTGATTCATTTCCTCGCTTGCGGATTTGAACGCCTTGTCCTCGTCGAACTTGGCATGCATAAAAACATCTTTACGGATTTTGCCTTTGTAGAATTCCTTTTCAAAATCCGCCAAATCCTTCAACGCCGCGTCCAATTCCGCCGTGGTTTTTTGGCATTTTGAAATTGTGTCGCTGATTGCGCTGTTAGTGAGCGCATCGGCATTGCGGCGCAATTCGCCGACCATTTCCGCAAGGCCGCGCGTGTTTGGCGAATTGCTGTTCGGCGAAAGATTGCTCCACGAAAACGCGTTATTGAAATCTAGCAATTTTTTCAATTCTGTAATTGAAATATGTTCCACCGAAAATTTGTAATAAGTGCAAATCCAATCCAGCATCGTCTCGTATTCGGCAAAGCGAACTCCGATAATATGGGCGCGATCAGTTTCGGCATATTGGGAATTTTCCGGCGATTTGATTCCAGAGATTTTTTGATCGAGTCTGTACGGGTCTTCCTTGATCAGAGATTTTTTTATCATCAAATCATAAAAGTTTCTTACGCAAGTATGCATCAAACGATAGTTGTCCAAAATTTTCGGCATCACATTTCCATCGTACCATTGTGCGCGCGCGTCTATTGCTTCCAAAACTTTTTGTGAAAACTCAATTGGGTTCGCCATATTTCAATTATCGGCAAAGTTTATGGAAAATTTAACGTTTTTATTGGTCGCGCAAAAAGGGCAAAAAAAAGCCGCCCGCATTTCGCGGGCGGCTTTCTGCCTTGCGACTTTTACGCGGCTTCAATTGCGATGCGCTTCGGCGAAGGCAATTCCTTG
>CAZZFL010000049.1:0-10303 GCA_964653395.1 uncultured Treponema sp.
ACAATGAATGCGCGAATAGATATATACATCGGGTCATGAGAAAAAAACTCGGACGTGAAAATGAATAGCGCAGAAAAGAGGAGACAGGTTTTGTGTTGATGATGCATTGGAAAAATAAAAGGAGAATAACTTATGAACAATATTGAAACAATCAATAAGATTTTTGCATTGTATTATGAGAGAGACAAAGAAACGCAGCAGGAAAAAAAAGATTATCTGGAGCATAAAGATGAATATGATTTTTTATGTGAGGAAGCATACGATGCGATTTCAAAAATTGAAAAAGAGATTAAAATAAAAGTTTCCGAACATTTTAAGGATTTTTTGAAATCAAAAGTCGGGCTATATATTTCAAATGACATCACTTCGGATGCGTTTCGCTTTTATGATGCGAAAGAATTGTACGAGTTCAATTATATCGGCGAGAAAGTCGGCTACAGCGCGATCGAAGAGCTGAAAGATTTTCTGATTGTCGGGCAGGACGAGGGAGAGTGCAGCTATTTCTTTGACGTTCACGACACATTGGGCAGGGGGATTGACACATTTTGGAGAGTGGACAGAAATGACTGCGAAGATTTTGAGATTGTTGGGGAAAATTTTATTGAATTTTTGGACGCAATGGCAAGAGGCAAAGAAATCGTTTCAAACACCGTCCAAGACAATGAAAACATTGTTGCAACTGTCGGGGATTACAAAAAAGAGCTTTCAAGGATGATTCCGGAAAAGAGATTGCGGGAATTGGACGGCGACATAAATATGATAAAAAACTATGTGAACGAAATAAGGAAGAAAGACGATTTGTTGCTTTCGGAAGAATATTGGGATGAATCCGCCGAAAGCTTGAGCAGGATGCGGGCGTTTATGGCTGATTCTTATCCTGTTGAGTTTGTTTATGTGTTGCTGAATCTGCGGTATTTTGCCTTCACAATAGGGAATGTGGCAATCGAAGCCTTGATACTTGAATCGCTTGAGAAATTTAACATGGGCAAGAGAGCGAAAAAGCATTTGCGCGATGTTTTGGTTTTCGCATTGAATAAAGGCGGAGCATACGAAAGTGACTGGGATTTTGTTTTTGTTGATTATAAAAACATTCTCGGCAAAGGTTCTGATGCAATCTATACGATAGGCTTCAAATCCAAAAAGTTGGAAGAGGCCTGCCATGTCGCCAAAGACATCGTGGACCTGTTCCGCATCTTCGCCGAGGGCGGGGAACTGAACACGACTCCGATCGGCAAGGTAAAATAAAGTACGGAGGAGCATGGCGATGACAAAGAACATTCATAAGATGGCCGTGAATAAAAAAGCATTTGTTTTGTGGCTGGCGTGCGCCGTTTCTGTGGCGGCGCATTCCGTGGAGTTCAAGGGAAGCCCGACGAAAATACAGATAAATGAAGACAAGTCGCTTTTGCTGTTGCTGAATGACGACTACGACTTTTCCGTTTATTCGGTGGCGGCGAAGGACGGCAAACTTTTTTGCGAGCAAAAAATCGAGCTCGGGAAAAAAGATGTTTCGGGCAATGCCTATGAACTGGACGATTCCTATGCGGAGCAGGCGAAAGCGGATTGCCTTTTGCAAAAGATTCTGGCGGAAGAAAAAAATCGGCTGGAAAACAAAGGCCGCAAACAAACCGGCGGCGAAATCGGATTTTACATACAATATTCTTTCTATTTGAAATCGCAAGATTCCACGTGCTGCGTTTATAATTTTGAGGACGGAAAGTGGGTTTATGAAACAAGGATTTTGTTTTTGGAAAACGGCAAAGTCTTCCGCAGAAAGTTGAAGAAAAGAAATGTCCGCGCGATGTACGACTTGAATCCGAAAGAATGGCTTGCGGTATTTTATGATTTCAAGAAAGACGTGACTCGCGTGTCAATCGTGAAAGACTTGAAAACTTTGAAATGAATCGCCAAATATAGTATAATGGAAAGATGTTCAGTGCGTTTGACATTGTCGCACTATGGTGCGACAATGTAACTTCGAGAAAATAGGGCGAGTTTTCGCTTTGCGAAAACTCGGTAGCAATTCCTGCGGAATTGCGTAAAAACTCGCAGCGGCAATTTTAACTTCGAGTTTTTTGCTTCGCCAAAAACTCGTTTATTTATTGTCATTTCTCGCTTCGCTGGAAATGTAAGGAGCGTTTAAAGTTTGCGTCAAAAATGCTACACAAGCCTTCGGCTTGTTACCGAGTTTTTCACTTATTTTTTCTTGTGAAAAACTCGTGTCGCAAACTTTAACTTCGAGTTTTTTTCAAAAACTCGAACATCTATTGCGATTTTTCACTTCGTTGCAAAATCGCGATTTCAACGTTTTCAGAAATTGAAATTTCTGAAAACGTTGGAAATGTAAGGAGAAAAAATTAAAACAGCAGAACAATTCAAGGAAGTCCTTGCCCGCTATTATCAGCGCGATGAAGTAACAAAAACTCAATACATTGATTTTGTAGAAAGTGAAGTTGCTGTTAATTTATTAAAGGACTTATATAATGCCATCCCAAAAATCGAACATAATTTCAACCTTACATTGCCGGGCGAATACAAGGCATTTGTGGAAGCCGACAGTGCGTGGGGAATGTATGGTGCCACAGAAGATTTTCGTATTTATGATGAGGTCGAAATCTATGAGTTCAACAATATCGGCAGCCACGAAGGCTATTCCTCTATTGAAGAGATGAAAGACTATTTCATGTTCGGGCAGGACACGGGCGAGTGCAGCTATTTCTTCGACCCTTTCGACAGGCTGGGATACGGCATCGATGCGGTGTGGCGGGTAGACCGATGCTCGTGCGACAAAAGGGGCTTCGAGCTCGTCGCGAAAGATTTCTATGAACTCGTAGAGAAATTCTGTGACAAAAAGGACGAAGACTTCGTGCGGCCATTTGAGAACGAGCCTGAGAAATATCCGTATAAAGGGCATGTTATTGAAGATGTCTTAGAAAAATATATAGAAAATAATTCTGATTGTTTCAATGCTGTCAAAGACATTCAGACACAGATAGAAAAGTTCATAAAAATTCTTGAGGCTAAAAACATATTCTGCCAAATTCATAGTATTAGATATTTTGACAGTGAGGAATCCCGGAATTATATTATTCCATCAGTTCAAAACATCCCATTTGAAATCTTATATCTGATACAGAAAAAAATGTATTCAATTTTTTTCTCGGAATGGATATTCACAACACTTTGTGACGAAGACTTGATCGTAAAGAATTATGGTAAAAAAGCCGCAAAGCCTTTGAAAGATATGTTTGTGTTCGCATCCAGCAATGTTTCCCGTTTTGTCAGCAAAAATACAAGTGCGATGGATTATTTCTTTGTAGACCCGACGGACATTTTAGGAAACAGCCCGGAAGCCGTCTACATAATCTGCGAAAAATCCAAAAAACTGGAGGAGGCCTGCCATGTCGCCAAAGACATCGTGGACCTGTTCCGCATCTTTGCCGAGGGCGGGGAACTGAACACAACGCCCATCGGCAAGGTGAAATGAGGCGCGGGCGGCGCGGCTATAGACAAGGCGAAGAAATTAAAAGCGAGAAAGTGGTTTTGTTGCTTTCCCGTTTTTTGTCAATGTTTTTGTGCAAGTGTTGACTTGCACAAAAACTTGGATTGAAATTGCCGCGTGAGTTAGAAGAATGACGGCTGTACATACACGCGCAGGTCGTGGTTTCCTGTGTCCCAGTTGACAAGAAAGTTCATCGCGCTGCCACTTGCATCCGCGACTTTTACTCCGTAATATGCTGGACGCACTTTTTTGTCGTTGAGTTCGGATATCTCGCCCGATGACTGTTGTTTCAGCAATATGCTTCCGACATAGGTCAATTCGTTGCCCGCGCCCGGAGCATAAACAACGACTTGAATCGGAACGTTCGTTCGGTTGTATACTTTGAAATTGTCTTCCACATCCTTTGACTTTATTCCTCTCAAATCGATGATTGTGTAGTCGTTCGAAGCGGACTGCGGCTTTTGCGCTTGCGTGGGTTGGACATTTGCGGTTTTGGGAGCGGGCAATGTTTTCGGCACTTCTGCCAATGTTGCGGAATTTTTCTTGCGTGCTTTTTTTGCCGGCGAGCCTTTGCCTCCAAGCAGCGATTTGACAATGGCATCCTGTTCTATGCTGAATCGGCACATATCCAAAACTGTGGCGGAAGTTACGTCGAGCGCCTGAACAACAAGATTGAAATTTCTGCCGAGCGGTTTCATGCTTCCGTGAATGACGACGTTCGCGCCGACCATCGCGCCGAGCTGCTGGATTGATTCGTCGGACACTTCGCCTGAAAGTTGGAAATTCATTTCCTTTTTTATGGCATCCAAATTCGCTCGATTGGCGACGGTGAGTTTATGCTGCTTTACAAAATCAAGCGTTATCTCATCGAGCATAAAGTTGGACATCTCTGTCGAATCGGACGAAATGCCGACAATCGCAATCGTGGTTCCTTTTTTGATGGATGTGGAAAATTGTTCCGCCACTTGCTGGAGCGCGGTCTCGATGTCAACGGCAAAAGTTGCCGCCGCGCACAATGCGGCACATACAACTGCCGCAATTTTTTTGATGTTCATACAAACTCCTTTTGTTTTTTTATTGCAAGAACGCGGGCAAGCCGCATGTTCTTTTTTCCATTTGCGCCATTTCGTCGCATCGCTTTATCCGGCAGGACGAAAATTTTCCCGAATGTCTTTTTCCACTTCTACAAGTGCTTTTGCTCGCGCACCGTCCGCATTTTTGTGCCCCCATTTTTTGTACTGCTTGATGAATGAATAAATGGATTTGCCGGACGCTTCGTCAATTACATTGAGCGAGATATTTGGACGCGCGAACACGCCGATATCGTTTTCGGAAAATGTCATGCTGAGATTTCCCGAAACGCAGTAGCGTCCGCGCGGTGAAAGTGTCATTCCTTGCGAAACAAGAATTTCCTTGATGACGGCAGAAAGCGTTCCGTCGTCGCCTTGTACAGCTACGCGGAATGTCGAGACGCTTCGTGCCTTTGCAAGCGAGGATTCCATGTCTGCGCGAAGGTGCCTGATTTTTGCGGAATGCGCATCTTGCGTGCTCCTCGAAAGCAGAATGAGATTTTCAAGCAATTTTTCGGCGCGCGCCAAATTATGTTTTTCCTCGGAAAGAATTTGCATGTCTTCGAACGACGGATTTTTTTTGGAAAACGAGTCGAGCGCGATTTGCACGGAAGAAACGCACCGTTCAAGCTGAGCCGTGCAAAAATCTGCGGCGACACTGCGCTCGATGTAAGCGCATACAAAACATTCGCCATCCTTTCCATTTTTGAAAGGCGTGGTGAATAAACATTGCGGCACTTCCGTTTCGGACTTCACTGAAACGTCGTTTTCTATTGAACGATGTTTTTCTCCGCCCTCCGTCATGGAAAGATGCGCGTTTTGTTCCACCGAAACTCGCGCGTTGAAATAAATCGCAATTTGCGAAAGCGCGTCGTCTTTGGCTTCCTGCATCGAGCCGCCGCTTCCAAGCGCGCTGACATAATGTTGCTCCGGGAACTGTGCCGTTCGATTCGTGACCCACAGCGGAACATTCTGCGCGGCAATTGGCGAAAGAGAGTGAACGAGAACAAGAAAAATATAAATGATGAACTTTCTCATAAGTTTATGTTTTTGCAAAATTTATTCATACATAACCTGCAATTATGTTAAATTAGATTTTAACATAATTGTATATTTGTTGTCAAGTATGTTTATTTTGAAAAAAATATAATTGTCAGTGTGAATTGCACATTTCGCTCAAACTTTTTATACAGGAAAAAAATGACGAAAATTCAATCGTGCCTTTCAAGGAACATGAAATTTCACCGCAAGCGGCTTGGACTTTCGCAGGCCGCGCTCGCAGAAAGGGCGGAAACCGCCCCGAACTATATCGCTCTGATTGAAGTGGGAAAAAGTTTTCCGTCGCTTCCGATGCTGGAAAAAATCGCAGCCGCGCTGCAAATTGACGCGCTCGATCTTTTCGATAAAGACGGCTTGGTTTGTATCGATAAAAATTCTCTTCGTGCAGATGTGCTCGCGCGGATTTCCCGCGCCGTGGAAGACGCGTTCGGCTCGCACAGCGTTTGCCCGTAGCCCGCATTCAAAACGCAAAAATCAAAATTCCTGCAAAAAAATTGCAGCGGCAGTGGAGGGGAATAAAAAGTTCGCAAAATCTGGAATTCCCGTTTTTGCGGACTTTGAAATTGAAAAATAAAACTTTATTTTTTCGCGGAAAGGTGCTATAATGGAAAAATGACTGAATCCCAAAAATCCGCGCTTCTTTCCACGGCGCACGAAATGCTGAATTTTTCCTACGCGCCTTATTCCTCTTTCAAAGTCGGGGCGGCTTTGCTTTGCAAGGACGGAAAGGTTTTCGGCGGATGCAACATCGAGAACGCGGCGTTTTCCCCCTCGAACTGCGCGGAGCGCACCGCGTTATTCAACGCGGTTTCTTCAGGCGCGCGCGAATTCGAGGCTATCGCGATCGTGGGCGGCGCGGACGGAATCGTAAAAGATTTTTGCCCGCCGTGCGGAGTGTGCCGCCAAGTGATGATGGAATTCTGCGACGCGAAATCGTTCAAGATAATTCTTCAGGACGGAAGCGGACGGACGAAAGAATTCTCGCTCGAAGAAATTCTTCCGATGGGATTCGGCGCGAAAAATTTGCAAGATTAAAAATGCGGAGAATGCAATGCACGACTACAAAATCAGCATAACTTTTCCTTCGGGAAAGACCATTCAGGCAAAGCAGGGCGTTCGCGCCTCTGACTTTTTGGACGAGCTTGGCGCGAAGCGCGACGACATTTTCGCGGTGCGCATGAACAACGAAATCTGCTCGCTGAACCGCGCGCTCGTCGTGGATTCCGCGCTCGAGGCGGTGCTCAAAAGCGACAAGGACGGAAGCGAAGTCTACCGCCGGACGCTCTGCTTCGTGCTCGCCGCCGCGCTCCACAATATCGCGAGCGAAAAGCATTTGGTCATCGGGCACAGTCTGGGCTACGGCTACTATTACACGCTCCAAAACGGCGAGGAAATTTCCGACGAGCTTATTGACGCGCTGAAAGACGAGCTTTCCTCTCTCGTGAAAAAGAATCTTCCGATTGAGACTCACTTCATTTCATACGAACGCGCGACCAAGACTTTCGAATCGCTCGGACTCACGGAAACGCGAAAGGGAATGAACTACAAATGTCCCACGCGAATCCAAATGAACACGCTTGTCGTGAACGAAGGAACGGATGACGAGCAGCGCATTTTCACGGACTTGTATTACGGCCCGCTTTTGATTTCCACGGGAATGCTGAAAGTCTTCGACCTGATGAAATATCGGAAGGGATTTTTGCTGCGGTTTCCCACGAGCGCGAAGCCCGACGAGATTTCAGAATTCCACGACGTTCCCGTGCTTTCCGAGATTTTCGAACGCTACAAAAAATGGGGAAAGCAAGTGGGCGTGGTGACGGTCGCGTCGCTTTCGGAACTCGTGAGCAAGCGCAGGGCGAACGACTTCATCAACATAACCGAAGTTTTCCAGCAGCGCTGCATCAGCGAAATCGCCACGCAGATTCAATCCCGCGGGCAAGTGCGCCTCGTGCTGATCGCAGGCCCTTCGAGTTCGGGAAAGACCACTTCCGCGAAAAAGCTCGCGCTCGAACTTGAGGCCATCGGCTACAAGCCCAAGGTCATCAGCCTTGACGACTACTATGTGGGACGCGAAAGCAATCCGAAGGACGAGAACGGAAACTACGACTACGAATGTCTCGAGGCTTTGGACATCGCGCTCATAAACAGGAATCTCGTGGATTTGCTGGACGGAAAGGTCGTGGACATACCCAGCTACAATTTTTCTTCGGGCACGCGCGAATACAAGGGCAAGACGATGCGTCTCGGCGAAAACGACATCTTGATTATGGAAGGAATCCACGGACTGAACGACCGCCTCACTCCGCTTGTCAAAAGCGAATACAAATTCAAGCTCTATCTTTCCGCGTTGACGCAGCTGAACATGAGCGAGCACAACCGCATTTCCACGAGCGACAACCGCCTGATCCGCAGAATCGTGCGCGACAACAATTTCCGCGGAAAGAGCGCGGCGGAAACAATTTCGATGTGGGATTCCGTGCGGCGCGGCGAGCGGCTCCACATATTCCCGTTCCAAAACAACGCCGACGCGATCTTGAACACCGCGCTCGACTACGAGCTTTCGGTTCTGAAGATTTACGCCGAGCCGCTTTTGCGATGCATCACTCCTTTCCAGCGCGAGTATTCCGAAGCGTGCCGCCTCCTGCGCTTTTTGGACGCGTTCCCGCTGATTCCGGCGGAAGCCGTGCCCACGCGCTCGATTATCCGCGAGTTCATCGGGGGAAGCGCGTTCAAGTATTGAGCGGTGGGTTCGGCAAGGCTTGCCGAGCCTGTCGAGCCAAGCGGGCGTTGAGCAGGTCGCCGCAGTGCATAGCACTGCGGCGTTATTCTTTGAATTCCAAAATATCTCCCGGCTGGCAATGCAATGCTTTGCAGATTGCTTCGAGCGTGGAAAATCGAATCGCGCTTATTTTGCCAGTTTTTATTTTGGAAAGATTCACGTTTGTAATGCCGACTTTTTCCGCGAGTTCTCCGAGGGAAATTTTCCTGTCCGCCATCACCCGATCAAGACGCAGGACTATCATATCAGTCCGTCTACCTCCGTTTCAAGTTTTTCGCCGTAAGAGAAAATCTGGCTCAATGAGAGAATTATGAATCCCGCGATTCCGCTTTCCGCGTGCACTCCGATTTCAATTTCGCCGAAAAATGCGCGGCAGATTATGCATGCCGCAATTTGGACTGTCGGAATCAAAATGTATAAAATTCCGATTTCACGAACCATTCGGATGATGTCTTTTTGAAATGGAGTTTCGCCTTTGGAAAAAGAAGTTTTGCCCGCGGCGGTTTTTAAAATCAATTCGACATTGCGGAACATCATTGTTCTGATGGCGAACAAAATCGTTCCGACCAAAGTGAAGGCGGTCAGCGTTCCGCTTACGACTGATTCTCCGTTTAGAATGTTTATGTCAAAACCTTGGACGCTAAGTTCGCCGTGATTTTGCATCGCAAGCAATTTCGCGAATTTTGAAGCGGGGGCAGCTTGCGCGAGGCTTAGTGCAAATGACGCGAGATATCCAAGCGTCGCGAGCGCGCAAATTATTTCAAGAATTTTTGCAAGGACATAAGCCGCCTTTGCAAGTTTTGTTTTCATAAAATCCTCTAGAATAAAAGCAGTCGCGAAAGTTGCGGAAAATTGGCATTGCGCCTATTTGCAAATGCAATTTTGCGATTGCCTTTTAAATGCATTCAAATGAAAGAATGATACACAGTATATAACAAACTTGCCCGATTGTAAACAACTGGACAGATTTATTTGAAGGCGACTGCCTGATTTTGGCAATTGTCTTCACGCTTTCTTTAAATCAAAAGTGTATTGTAAGGCAGACTGAAGGAATTAGCGAAAGCGAACCCGCCTTGACGAGCTTGTTTCGCGTGTCTTCGTATTCGTCGTTTCGGGGATTGTCGTTCAAATCTCGGTCAATTGAATTCACGCCAACAAGGTCAACCGTTCCGAGAACGTTGAATCCTATGCCGAGATGTTTTGAAAGCCGCATCGCAAAGCAAATGTCGATGCCGGTCAAAAGATTCAATCCCGAAATCGAAAAGTCGGAATCGCTATTGGAAATTTGGTATCTGTAATAGTCAAAGCCGATTCCGCCCGTCAGCGAAAGCGAAAGTTTTTCCGTTCGCAATGGAGAATATCCAATTCCGCCAAAGAAATTCACAAGCCCGCCGATTTCATTTTTTTGTGTCAAATCATCGCTGAAAATGGCGGCTCCTGTGAAATTTGCCAAAAAAGACAAGCCGTTGTTCTTGTTCATTGCGAGATATTCGACATTGCCGCCTATTCCCGCATAATTCATCGAATCGCCGTCAGTCTTTTGATGTGCGATAGGCGCGCTTAATCCGACAAAAAGAATGCTGCTCCAGTTGCTTTGGGCAAAGGCGGTCGCGGAAATCACGGCCGAAAAAATTGTGAGAATGATGATTTTTTTGTTCGTTTTCATAAAGAACTCCTTTTGATAAAATGGTTTTCAGGACATTTTGTTTTTCCTGCCTTTTTATCCTAGCACAACGAGAATTGTTTGTCAATAAAAAATTATCGAAAAACGATAAAAATTTAATAAAAAACGAGCAACACTGTCTCCGCATGATTTTTCATTTCAAAAAAATCAACGCACTTCGTAAAGCCTGATTTTTTCTTCCTTGCCGCGAATGTCCGCCTCGCACAAAA
>CAZZFL010000050.1:0-2639 GCA_964653395.1 uncultured Treponema sp.
CTCAAATCGCGCCTTGCGAAAATCTCGCCATGAAATCTTTTCTGAATTCCGCAAAGCGACCGCCTTCGATTGAAGCGCGGATTTGTGAAATCAAGTCGTTCAAAAAATAAAGGTTGTGGTAGCTGGCGAGCATCGCCGAAAGGATTTCCTGGCTTTTGAAAAGGTGGCGCAGATAGGCGCGGCTGTAGTTCCGGCAGGCCTTGCACCGGCATTCCGAATCGACCGGGGAAAAGTCGCGCGTGAAGCGTTCCTGCTTTATCGAAAGCATTCCGTCCCTCGTGAAGTACGAGCCGTTTCTCGCGTTGCGCGTCGGAAGAACGCAGTCGAACATGTCCACTCCGTCCGCCACCGCCTCGAAAATGTATTCGGGCGTGCCGATTCCCATGACATACTTGACTTTCTCTTCGGGAAGGAAGCCGACCGTGTGCCGCAAAAAGTGCGCGAAAACTTCCGAAGGCTCGCCGACCGAAAGTCCGCCGATCGCGATTCCCGGAAGTCCGAGCGAGGCGACGAAACGCGCGCTTTCCTCGCGCAAATCCTCGAAAAAGTTCCCCTGCACGATTGGAAACAAAACGCCCGCATAATTTTCCTCGCCCCTCACATTTTCCCATTCCGACTTGGCGCGCTCGAGCCAGCGGCTAGTTATCCTGAGCGCGCGCTCGGCCTCGACGCGCTCCGCGTTCCACGGCGTGCACACGTCCAGCTGCATTTGAATGTCGCTCGAAAAATCCGCCTGCGTGCGCACGACGCTTTCGGGCGTGAAAAAATGGTACGAGCCGTCCACCGTGCTTTGGAAGCGAACGCCGTCGTCCAAAACCTTTCGGATTTTAGAAAGCGAGAAGACCTGGAAGCCGCCTGAATCGGTGAGGAAATTCTTCTTCCACCCCGAAAATCCGTGAAGCCCGCCCGCCTCGCGGACAAGCGCGCTTCCCGGGCGCAAGTACAGATGATAAGTGTTCGCCAAAATTATCTCGAAGCCGATTTCCTCAAGGTCGTCCTTGGAGAGAGCCTTCACCGCGCCGTTCGTGCCGACCGGCATAAAGACCGGAGTGCGCACAGTTCCGTGCGGAAGCGTGAGAAGCCCGGTGCGCGCGCGTCCGTCCTTGTGAAGAATCTGAAAAATGTCCTTTGCCATCGACTTTGAATTATAGCGAATTTTTTGAATCTTGTCAGCAACAAAACCAATCTCGCGGCCAGCCACCGAAAACCCGTAGGTTGAGCCTGCCGAAACCTACTTTTCCCGCGCCTTCACGGTGGCGTTCGCGCGCTTGATTTCGGCATAGTCTCAAATGCGTGCGCGGTTTGCCCCTTGTTTCACCTTGCGTTTCTGTTCGCGATGCCTTCCGCTATCGCTTCGGCTGTTTCCGCTGAATTGTTTTCCTTCGCGTACATGAGCGCGGTCTTGCCGTTTTCGTCCGCTGCTTCTATGTCTGCGTTCGCCTTGATGAGCAGGGTTGCAACATATGCCGCGTCGTTTTCTGCCGCAAGCATGAGCGCAGTCTTGCCGCTTTTATCCTTCGCGTTCACGTCCGCACCGGCATCGATGAGCGTTCTCGCGACATCCCCCTTGTTTTTCTCTGCCGCGTACATGAGCGCGGTTCTGCCGCTGTAATCTCTTTCGTTCAAGTCCACGCCCTTTTCGATGAGATATAGAACATCGGCGTACCATCCCTCGCTTTCCGCGGCCATGAGCGCGGTGCGACCGTTTATTTCATCCGCGCCAGATTCGATGAGCAGTTCTGCTATGTCCGTCGCGCCGAACCTCCTCGCATCCATCAACTCCGTAATGCCGGCACCGTTCTTCGCATTCACGTCCGCGCCCGCCTCTATGAGCATCTTTGCCATGTCCATCGAATTTTTGCTCACCGCCATTCCCAGTGCTGTGGTAAAGTCAGTCTTTGCATTCACGTCTGCGCCGACTTCGATGAGCATTTTCGCGATATAAATGTTGTTTTCATGTACCGCGAACATGAGCGCGGTCTGGCCTTCACCGTCCCATGCGTTCACATCCGCACCGGCTTTGATGAGCAGTTCCGCTACGTCCGTCGTGTCATTGCTAAATAGCGCATGCATTAACGCGGTTCTGCCATTTCTGTCCTTTATGTTCAAGTCCGCCTTTGCCTTTATGAGCATTCGCGCCATTTCTACCGCGTTTTTTTCTGCCGCAAGCATGAGCGCCGTCTCGCCGCTTTTGTCCTTTGCGTTCACGTCCGCGCCCGCTTCGATGAGCCGCCGCACTTTGTCAATGTCATTTTTCTTCGCCGCAATTATGAGCGCGCTCATATCCGAGCCAGATTCTATGAGCAGTTTTACTATGTCCGTCGTGTCATTCCAAAACATCGCGTGCATGAGCGCGTTTTTGCCGTCATCGTCCTTTATGTTCAAGTCCGCCTTTGCCTTTATGAGCATCTGCGCCGTGTCCGCCGCGTTTTTCTCCGCCGCATTTATGAGCGCGGTCTTGCCGCTTTTGTCCTTCGCGTCCACGTCCGCGCCTAATTCTATGAGCAGTCGCGCCGTATCTGTCGCATTGGCCTCTGCCGCGTGCATGAGCGCAGTGCGACCGGCTTCGTCCTTCGCGTTCACATCCGCGCCTAATTCTATGAGCAGTCGCGCCGTATCTGTCGCATTGGCCTCTGCCG
>CAZZFL010000050.1:2739-8779 GCA_964653395.1 uncultured Treponema sp.
GTTTTCCACTGCGACAAAAAACTTCCCCATCACTCATTCACTATTAAATATTAACTATTCATTATCAACTCTTGAAATCAGGTGTGCGAGAATTTGAGAAGGACGACGCTCAAAAAGATGAAGAGCGCGACGGGAAGCCACGCGCCGAAGAGCGGCGGAAGCATTCCGAACTTCGCCATCAGCATCGTGACCATCTGCGTCACGTAGAAGAGGACCGCCGCCGCGAGCGAAAGCGTCAGGCTTATGACAAAGACGTTGCGCCGTCCCTTGCCCGAAATCCCCACCGAGAGGAACGCCACGATGAACACGACGAACGGAAACGAAAACTTGTTGTAATACTGGCTCAGCGCCTCGGAAAAAGGAAGCCCGGTTTTCTTCAGGTGGTCGATGTAGGCGCGGCTTTCCGAGATTGTGGCGGACTCCACAGAAACGGTGTTGTTCCTGAAGGTCTCGGGCGGCTCTACCAAAGTCCGCTCAAGCTCGCGCCCGAGCGGGAAACCCTTCATCTCGCCATTTTCGTAGCGATATTCCCAGCCGTTCTGCGTGCGCCAATGGTCCTCGCTCCACGACGCGTAGGCAGCGATTATGATTGAGCGCAATTCCTTGTCCTCGCCGCGGAGCACCACGCACAGGTTCCGCAGACGCTGCAAGTCGTTGTCGAAATAGTCCGCTTTGTAGATTTTCGTTCCGCCCTCGCTTATTATCACGATGTTGTCGTTGTCCAGATCCTTTTCCTGATTCAGCGCGGCGGACTTCACCTGCTCGTACTTCAAGCTCGTCTTCACCACGACCTTGTCCTGAAAGAAGAAAAGCGCGACCGAAAAGAACGCCGCGAGCGCCAAAATCGGCGCGGTGAATTCTATGAGAGAAACGCCCGAAGCGAAAAGCGCGGTCAGCTCGTTGTTCGAATAAAGCGTGGAAAGCATGAAGCACGACGCGAAAAGGACCGCGAGCGGCATCGCCCAAGTGAATGTCCTCGGCAAAAAGTTCAGCATTATCGTGCCCACCACGCTCATCGGGACGGAATTGTAGATGTAGCGCCAAATGTTCATCATCAAGTCCACCATTTCCAGAATGAAGGCGAACGTCACCATCGCCGCGAGAAAAAGCGGAAAGAACATCCTGTAAATGTAAAGAACGAGTTTCATAGCACCTCGAGGCAAAAGCGGCGAATCATTTCCGCCGCGCGAGCAGATAGAAAATTATCGACGCGAATCCGACGGTCGCGTCCGGAAGCCACATCAAGACGAATCCGTTCATTCCGTTCCGCATGCCCAGCTGTATTCCCACCGTCATCATCGCCCAGTACACAAACGAAATGAAAATGCCCACGACAAGCCCGATTGTCTGGCCGTTCACCTTTCCGAAAATCAGCGCGAGCGGCATCGCCAAAAACGCGAAGAAGAACGAGCCGAACGGAAGCGAGAATTTCTTGTTGTATTCGAGGACGTTCATGTTGAGTTCCTGCGCGCTTCCTTGCGAATTCTTTTTCATCTCGCGGATTTTTTTTCCGAGGTCGTGGCTCGTCATTTCAGAAGGCGAAATGCGCCGCTCGAAATTGAAGACCGTGCTTTCAAAAAGATTGAGCGACATCAGCTTTGAAGTCATCACGTCGAAATTGCTTTTTTCGTTCCTGTCGAAAACCGCGATGCAAGCGTCGCTCATGTCGAAGCGCATGCTCACTCCTTCCATCGAGCCGCTGTCCGTGAGCGTCGTTCCCGCGACGATGACGCGCTGCCTTCCGTCGGAATCGCGGTCGAAAAGCACGAGGTCGCTTATCACCTTGTCCTGAACGCCGCCGATCACCACGGTCGTCTCGTTCATCCGCTTGATGCTGTTCGCTTCGATTTCCATCGTGGGATTCGAGGCGATTGTCTTCCTGAGCTGAGTGCGCGTGGCGGAAGTGCCGAGCGGCAGAAGGTAGTCGTTCACGAAAAACGAGAAAAGCGAGATCACGATTCCCAAAAGCAAAATCGGGCGCAGCAAGAGCCTTCCGAGCGAAAATCCCGAGGCGCGGAAAATGAGGATTTCGTTGTCGCTCACCATTCGCCCGAGGCACATCAAAAATCCCGTGAGCGTCGCGAAAGGCGCGGACTGCGCGATCACGAATGGCAGCGAATAAAGCATCAGCTTCACCGCGTCGGAAATCGGAACGCACTTTCCCAAAAGCTGCTTCATGAAAAGCAAAATCTGATTCACGAAAAAAATCAAAAAGAAGACGAGGAACATCGTAAAAAAATACACGAGCAGCTCGCGGAGGATGTAGCGCACGAGCGTCCAATCGTGATTCGCGCGCCGCTTGAATTTGACGTGGATGAAAATCCGCTTGCCTTTTTTAAAAAGCAAATCGAATGCGCGATTCAACCTTTGAAAAAAATCCATCTTGAGAATTTTTTCTTTTATGCCGTCTTTGAAAATATTTTTCACAAAAGCCGAAACCTATGGACCGATCGCATGCGACAATTCTCTTTTTGCCGAACGCAACCTTTCACCCCAAAATATCCGCCACCAACTCTTCACTATCAACTATTCACTCTTCATTATTAACTATTCACTGAATTTAGATTCCGGTGGAACCAAAGCCGCCCTCGCCACGCTCGGTCTCGTCGAGATTTTCAGTCCGCGAAAAAACTGCCTGAGTGACCGGAGCGACCACAATCTGCGCGATCCTGTCGCCGTCGTTCACGGTAAAATCCGCATCGCCCAAATTGACGAGAATCACTTTCAGCTCGCCGCGATAGTCGCTGTCAATCGTGCCGGGCGTGTTCAAAACGGTGACGCCGTTTTTGGCGGCAAGCCCGCTTCGCGGACGCACTTGGATTTCAAAGCCTTGCGGAATCGCGAAAAAAAGCCCCGTCGGCACCACGGCCCGCGAAAGCGGCTTCATCACGAGCGGACTTTCCAAACGCGCCCGAACGTCCGCGCCCGCCGCGCCCAAAGTCTTGTATTCAGGAAGCGCGACGTTTCCTTCAGCCTTCACAAGAATATCGATTTTTTCCACAAATTTTTCCTTGTTTCACAATATGCCAGGAAAACTCAATTTTCAAACACATTGCAAACGCAATTTCAGAGCGAAAGCGGCAACTATTAACTATTCATTATTCACCATTAGCTAATTTCAAGCCACCATTCGGGACAAATTTCCTTCAAAGTGACGACGCGCATCGGATTTGCGTCCATAAGGATTTCGACCTGCGACGAACGCTTTCCGCAAATCTGCGCCAAAAGTTCGCGGCACGCTCCGCACGGCGCGCCGCCGATTTTGTCGCCCATGACGCAGACGATTTTCACGACTTCGCTTTCGCCGTTCGTGAGCATGTTGAAAATCGCGTTCCGCTCCGCGCAGATTCCGAGCGTGCATGCGGTGTCAACGCAAATCCCGGTGTAGACGTTGCCGCTCGCAGTTTGAATGGCCGCGCCCACTTCTCCGCAAGTGACGGTTTCGCCAATCTTCCGGGGATTCGTCACGGCGCGAGCGCGCTCGCAGAGCATCTTCCAGTTTTCTCTTTCCGAATCGTCCACTTCGCCTTTCCATAAAAAGAGTTTGCGCGAAGCGCAAACTCTTTATGTCAACTATTTTTTCTGTTCGTCGAGCGCGTCGATGTACGAAAGCTGCAACCTTCCGCGCTGATCCACTTCCAAAAGCTTGACGGGAATCACTTGGCCTTCCTTGATTACGTCGGTGACCTTTTCCACGCGTCCGTGCGAGAGCTTTGAAATGTGGCAAAGACCTTCCTTGCCCGGAAGAATCTCGATGAACGCGCCGAAGTCCTTGATGCTCTTGACAGTTCCCTGATAGATCGTGCCAGGCTCGGGATCTTCGGTGATGCCCTTGACGGCTTTTTTCGCGGCCTCCGCGGACTGTCCTGTCTTTCCGTAAATCGTGACAGTTCCGTCGTCGTCCGTGTTTATCGTCACGCCGTATTCGGCGCACAAGGCCTTGACGTTCTTTCCGCCGGGTCCAATCAACGCTCCGATCCTGTCGATCGGAATTTTCATCGAAAGGATTTTCGGCGCGAAAGCGGAAATTTCCTGCGGCTTTGAAATGCACTGTTCCATGATGCCGAGGATGTGCAAGCGTCCGACGCGAGCCTGCTCCAACGCCTTTTGCATGATTTCAGTGGTGACGCCGGGAATCTTGATGTCCATCTGGAAACCTGTAATTCCGTCGCGAGTGCCCGCCACCTTGAAATCCATGTCGCCGAGGTGATCTTCCTCGCCGAGAATGTCCGAAAGAATCTTGTAGCGTTCGTAGTGCTCGCCTTCGGTGATGAGTCCCATCGCGATTCCAGCCACCATCTTTTTCATCGGAACGCCGGCCGCCAACATCGAAAGCGTGCCGCCGCAAGTGGAAGCCTGAGAAGAAGAACCGTTCGACTCGAGGATTTCTGAAACCACGCGGATCGTGTACGGGAATTCTGCGCGGCTCGGAACCATCGGCTCAAGCGAACGCCTCGCCAAATTTCCGTGGCCGATTTCGCGGCGGCCCGTAGTGAGCCTTCCGGTTTCTCCGACCGAATAAGGCGGGAAATTGTAGTGCAAAATGAAATGCTCGCTGCGCTCGCCGTCGATGTCGTCATATTCCTGCTCGTCCATCAAAGTGCCGAGCGTCGTGACCGCGAGCGACTGAGTTTCGCCGCGAGTGAAAAGCGCGCTTCCATGCGGACGCGGAAGGACGTTCACTTCGCAATTGATCGGGCGGATTTCATCGCACTTTCTTCCGTCAATTCGAACGCCCTCGTCCAAAATGCTCTTTCGCAAAAGCTTGTACTGAATGTCGTCCATGAGAGCCGAGAAAAGCTTCGCCTGAATTTCATCCGCCAATTGTTCGGCATGATTTTCCTTCACCTTCGCGATGGCATCGTGAATCGCCTTGCCGCGATTTTGCTTTCCGTCCCTGAAGCACGCTTCCTTCAAAAGCGGCGTGGCTTCCGCCTCGATCGCCTCGGCATTGTCGAGCGTCACGTCGAGCGGGGCGAGCGGCAATTTTTCCTTGCCGGCCTTTTTCTGCAACTCTTCCTGAAGAAGGCACATGTCCGTGATGAATTTCTGCGCCTCGTTCAACGCGCCGAGCATCACTTCCTCGGTGGCTTCGTTCGCGCCGCCTTCCACCATCGTGAAGCCGTCCTTCGTTCCAGCCACGACGATTTCAAGCTGCGCCTTTTCCTGTTCCTGAAAAGTCGGATTGATGACATATTTTCCGTCGATGTAGCCGACTCGACAGGCGGCCACAGGTCCGTGGAACGGAATGTCCGAAATCGTCACCGCCGCGCTTGACGCGATGACTGCCAGAATGTCCGGCGTGTGGATTCCGTCCGCGCTGACGCATGTCGGGACGATTTGGATTTCACGTCCGAACGACATTTCAAAAAGCGGGCGCATCGGGCGGTCGATCAGGCGCGAAACCAAAATCTCCTTGTCCTTCGGGCGGCCTTCGCGCTTTACGAAACCTCCGGGAATTTTTCCCGCCGCGTAAAATTTCTCGTTGTATTCCACCGTGACGGGAACGTAGTCCATTCCCTCCACCACCGTGCTCGACGCGCAAACCGTGGCGATTACGGAAGTGCCCGCGAACTGCGCGTAGACGCAGCCATTGGCCTGCTTCCCCATCCTGCCGGTTTCAAGGATGAGCTCCTCGTCGCCGATTTTGTAAGTTACTCTTTCTACTGCCATATTTTTTTCACATTCCTTGAAATGAATTCGATTTTGATTTGCAAACAAATTTGGCCGCGTGTGGCGCGACCAAAAAATCTACTTGCGAAGTCCGAGTTCCTTGATGAGGGCGCGGTAGCCTTCCAAATTCGTGCGCTGAAGATACTTGAGGAATCTTTTGCGCTGACCGACGAGTTTCATCATGCTTCGCTTGGAACTTGAATCCTGCGGATAGTTCGCGACGTGCGCCGTGAGCTGCTTGATTCGTTCCGTCAAAAGCGCGACTTGGACGCGGACGTTGCCCGTGTCGTTTTCGTTCGCTCCGAATTTTGCCACGATTGAATGCGACAATTCCTTTGAAAGTGCCATAATTTTTCTCCTAAAAAAG
>CAZZFL010000050.1:8879-10060 GCA_964653395.1 uncultured Treponema sp.
TTTCATTCACCGACCGATGAATTCTATTCTTTCGACGCGCGACAAATTTTGCTCGGGTGGAAATTCCAGGCGAAGGAATGAAGATTCCACATGCAGCACGGCATCAACATTTTGCGAATAGCCGTCCCCACCAGCGAACGCGACGCGCACCCGAAAGCTTCCCGCTTCCGGCAAAACCTGCGTCGCATCCCTGCTTGCAATCATTGACAGTGAGGCATCCGACGAGCCGCCGACATGGAAATCCAGTGGCAATCCGTCAAGACAATACGGGCGGCCCAAAAGCGACGAGGCAAAATCAAAGTCGCCTTCGCGAACCGCGCCGCGGACAAGGCTCGAACTGACGCGCTTTCCTTCGAGAACGACGTCGTCCAAAACCTTTAGCTCCAAACCGCAAGAGCGCGCGTAACTCGACAATTCGGCAACGCCGGTGTCGGAGTTATGGCCCATGCGGAAATCGGTGCCCGCCGCCAAAAATTGCATGGCGCAAAATTTTCTCACGATGTCGAGAAAATCCTTTCCCTTTATTTTACTGAAATCCAAAGAAAAGTCAATCATTATACAGAAATCAAAGCCTTTTTTTTCAAAAAATTCACGCTTGAGACGCTCGGTGGAAACGTCGCCTTCGTAGCGCGAATTCTTGAGCACGCCGGGCGAGCGCGAAAAAGTGACGACTCCCGCGCGGCATCCGGGACGGGAATTCCTGTATTCCAAAACCGCCGAAAAAAGAGCCTCGTGTCCCAAATGCATTCCGTCGAAGCCGCCGATCGTGACGGCAGAGGCGGTTTGCAGTGAAGAATTAATAGTTAATAGTGAACGGCTTGAAGTCTGCTTTGAATTTTCCGCTCGGCTTTTCAAGGCGGAATTTGATTCGAATCGCGAATTTTCAAAGGCGGGAACGCCTCGTGCGTTGCGAGAAATCCGAACTACGTCTTCCCAAGAAAAGACTTCCATTTGAAAAGATTATAGCACAAAGCACGTTTTTTGTGAACAAGGCGGGCGAGAGGGGAAAAACATTGCGTGATTTTTTTGAAGCCAATTATAATGATAGGCTTCGCGAGTTTTGGCGGTTTTTGGTAGCGAAGCGAACAAAAACGCGAGCGGTGCGAGCAAGTCAAAACTCGGTAAGCAAGGCGTGGCCTTGCGACCAACGCCACCGCGACCAATCACGCGTGTTTTCCCGC
>CAZZFL010000051.1:0-6132 GCA_964653395.1 uncultured Treponema sp.
GGAGTTTGACTTTCTTCCCACGCGGTGATTTTTTCCTGAATGGTCTTTATTTTCTCGTCGTCAGGAAATTTCTCTTTGAGCAAATCGAGGTTCGTTTTCGCGTCTTCGTATTTTTCCTGCGTGAGCAATATTATCGTGTAGTTCACGAGAGCCTCGCTCAAGTCGGGCTTCGTTTCAAGCAAGTATTTGTACATTTCTTCGGACTTTTCAAAATCGCCGCTCATAGCGTAGATGTAGGCAAGGCTTTGCTTTACTTCGAAATTCTCGCCGTCCGCCGCCTCGATTTCCAAATAGATTTTTTTAGCCTCGTCCCAATTCTTTGCGAGCGCGAAAGAACGCGCGGCGTTGAAAAAAGCGACGTTGTGCAAAGCTTCCGACGACGCGGCCTTCATGTAAAATTCCGCGGCCTTCGAATAATTTTTGATCTTGAAATATTCGTCGGCGACAGCGTAATATTCGCCGTAAATATTTTCGATCACGACTTTTTTTTCGCCAGGAACATAGATTCGCGTCGTCTCGCATCCGCACAAACACGCAAAAAAAATTCCCGCAAAAATTTTTGCAATGCGGAAGCGATTTTTTTTCGGCAATTTTTTTTCCATCGCGCTATCGTCCTTCCAGCACCATCGACTCGATTTTTGCAAGCTGCGAATTGTACAAGCCGTTAATCGTGCTCCCGTAATTCGCGATCAAACGAATTATGTTGCGCGGATTTTCCTTTTTGTCCATGCCGTTCAAACGGTCGCCGGCATCGCCCAAGCCCGGCATTATGTACGCAGAGGAATTCAGCGCGGGATCCATCCAAAGCGTATAGCAAGTGCAATTTTCGAGCGCGCGCGAAACGCGGAGGCTTCCTTTGAGCGCGGAAATTATGTTGAAGAATTTTATCGAGCGCGGACGCACGCCTTGCGACAAAATGTATTTCACGACAGTAACAAGCGAGCCGCCCGTGGCGTTCATCGGATCCGCGAAAATCAAATCCTTTCCGTCGAGTTCTTCGAGATTGAAATACGATTTTTTCAAGTCGAGAATGTATCGCATGTCCGCTTCGCTTTTCGTGTCGTCGCGATTGATTTTAAAAAGCGCGAACGGCGTGACATAGCCGTGCGAAGAATATTCTTCGATTTCCTTTGAGATGATGATGCTCGGCAAAAGCGCGCCGCGAAGCATCACGCACATCACGGAGTTTTCGATTTCCGCATCAATGTTCGGAATTTTGTGGACTGAAAAATTCTGCACTGGAGAGCTTACGGGCGTGGGCACGACAATGTAATTTTTCTTTTTGGAATGCGATTCGGTGAACGCCAGGCGAAAAAGCATTTCATAGGCGCGCTGCGTGTAGTAGATGAATTCGTGCGTGTCCGTCTCGACGTCGCGCAGTTTCGAAATCACGCGGCTCGCCTCGGCGTGGCTTCCCTCTTCGCCAGTCTCGAAAGAAAAAACTTTTATCGAAGGATGCGCGCGCAAAATTTCCTGCATCACCTGCCCCATCTTGTCGAAATGCTCGATGGTGGCAGCCTTGTCCAGCGGCGAGAAATTTTTCATCGCCTCGCCGTACATTTTTGAAAGCCGCGCCAAATCATCCAAATCACGAGCCGTGAGATAGCCGTCAAGGTCTTCGGCATTCAGCACGATTTTTCCGTCCGCCATTTTCCCTCCGCCAAACTAATTCAAGGCGAGAATTTTTTGGAGCTGCGCCATCGAAACTTGAAGATTCGTTATTCGCAAATGACTGTCGTCAATAACGGCGACTTTTGAATCCGCCAAAAAAAACGCCACGTTCAAGAAAGACGCGGCCTTCGCGACAAGCCCGTCTTTTTTGAATTCCATGTCAAGGTCAATCGAATATTTTCCGCTCGGCAAAAGAGTCAAATCCGCTTCCAAGAAATTCAATTGGAAAATCGAGGTGGAAAGAGAAACGCCCAAAAGGTTCGTGACAAACGAAATCGGCGTGTTCATGAAAATGCGCACGTTGTTCGTTTCCGCGTCTCCGACAAATTTGTAGACTTCGCTAGACTTCCATTCGGAGGCGTTCGAGTTCGCGCTGCTTCCAGTCAAAATCGACGCGATGCCCTGTGAAGAGGCCTCTTTGTCGTAAAGCGTGAGTTGCGGCGTCAAATCTTTGGAAAGGCAAATCAAGTTGCTTCCCGGAACGCAAAGCTGCAATTTGGAATTCGTCTCGGTGTAGACCGTGTACATTCCAGCCGTGTTCACATTTTTGATTTCCTTCTTCCAATTTTCCATGGAAGAAAGCGCCATTTTCGTCGCGCTGGAAATGTTGCCGTCGCAAGAGATTTGCAGCCGTCCTTTGTTCGACGGCGAGCCAATTCCGATATAAACCATGTCGATGCTGTCAGTGATGTTCTTGATGTACTTTTCCGAAACGTCGCTTCCGATGACAGACTTCAAAAGATTGTTCGTGAGTTCGGAATGGACTTTTACCGGAATGCGCACATACGCGTTCGAATCCTGCTCGAGCGTGTCGAAGGCGTTCACCTTTACGCTGTCGCCGCTCAAAACTGAGGCGCACGAAAATAAAATTTCCGCGACTAAAACCGCCGCGACGAGCAAGACGATTTTCCGAAGCGCGGTGAAAAAATGCGCATGCGAAAAACCAATTTTTTTTTCAAGCCTTTTCAATTTTCACACTCCATATTTTTTCGTCGGCTTCGATTTTCGAGCCATCTTTTGCATTTTCGCTGAATTCGATTTTTGTGCAGAGCGTCTCGCCCGCGACAAAATCCGAGAACATCTCAAATGCGCGCTCAAGTTCTTTGTCGCCGAAAACTTGCAAGGCGATCCTGTCGGTGACGGAAAGCCCGGCTTCCTTTCGAAGATTTTGGATTCCGCGAACGAGGTCGCGCGCAAGCCCTTCCTTTTTGAGATCGTCGGTAACGTTCGTGTCAAGCCCCACGGTCAAAGTTCCATCGTTCACCACTTTCAGGCCGGCCTTTTCGATTCGCTCGACAATGATTTTTTCTTCGGTGAGTTCCACGGGCTTTCCTTCCACATCAAGCGAAAGGCGCGCACCTTCGAGCACGGACTGAATTTCTTCCTGCGAAAGCGAAGCGATTTTCTGCGCGGCCGCCTTCATCAAAGGACCGAGTTCCTTTCCGAGCGTGCGGAAATTCGCCTTGGCCTTATACTCCACGAGTTCTTCCTCGCGGTCATGGAAAACGACGCGCTTAACATTGAGTTCCTCGCGCACGGAATCTTCCATTTCGGCGAGCACCTTTTTTTCGTCGGCGTTGCGCGTAACGAGCGCGACCGAAGAAAGCGGCTGTCGATTTTTTATGTTGAACTGATTCCGCAAACTGCGTCCCATCGAAACGGCTTTTTGCACGGTCGCCATTTTAAATTCAAGTTCCTCGTCGTGCCATGCCGCGTTGTAACACGGATAGTTACAAAGGTGAACGCTCGGCGCGTCGGCGGAAGTCTTGAGATTCTGCCAAATGTTTTCCGTGACGAACGGAATGAAAGGAGCGGAAACTTGCGCGAAAGTTTTCAGCGCGATGTAAAGCGATTCATAAGCCTCGCGCTTGTCCGCGTCATTTTCGCTTTTCCAAAAACGGCGGCGGCTTCGGCGGATGTACCAATTGTTGAGCTGCTCGATGAAATCCACAATCGGATCAATCGCGCCCGAAAGATCGTAGTCGTCCAACGCCGCGCTCACATTTTTTACGAGCGACTGCGTTACGGACAAAATCCATCGGTCGAGCGGATTCTGCGGAAGCGAATTTTCAAACTCGCGTCCAGTCGCCACGACCCCGTCGATGTTCGCGTAAGTGACAAAGAACGAATACGAATTCCAAAGCGGAATCAAAATCGATTTCAAAACTTCGCGCACGCCGTCGTCGGAATAACGCAAGTCGTCGGCCTTGACCACGGTCGAATGCATCAGGAAAAGCCGAATCGCGTCCGCGCCGAATTTTCCAATCGCCTCTTCGGGATCGGTATAATTGCGAAGCGACTTCGACATTTTTCGTCCGTCGCTTGCGAGCACGAGTCCGCTCACGATGCAGTTCGAGAACGCGGGCTTTTCAAAAAGATGCGCCGCCAAAACCGTGAGCGTGTAAAACCAGCCGCGCGTCTGATCCAATCCTTCGGAAATGAAATTCGCGGGAAAATGGGTTTCGAAGAATTCCTTGTTCTCAAAAGGATAATGAAGCTGCGCGTAAGGCATCGAGCCGGATTCAAACCAGCAGTCGAAAACTTCGGGAATGCGTCGCATTTTTCCGGAGCATTTTTTGCAAGCGAACGTGATTTCATCCACGAACTGCTTGTGCAAATCTTCGGGATAAACGCCGCTCAAATCCTGCAATTCCTTTCGGCTTCCGACGCATATCGCATCGCCGCATTTTTCGCATTTCCAAATCGGAATCGGATTTCCCCAATAGCGGTTTCGGCTGACGGCCCAGTCGCGCGCGCCGGCAAGCCATTTTCCGAAGCGGCCTTCCTTTATGTGGGCGGGCTGCCATTTGATTTTTGAATTCGCCTTGAGAAGCGCGTCGTTGTGCCCAGCCACTTTCACGAACCACGAGCCAATCCCGCGATAAATCAAAGGCGAAGAGCATCGCCAGCAATGCGGATATTGGTGCATAATCGTGTCGCGCTTAATGAGCTTTCCTTCGCGCTTGAGCCGCTCCATGATGTCCTTGTCGCAATCCTTCACGAAGCGTCCCGCGAAATCCGGCACATCTTCCGTGAATTTGCATTCCGCGTCAATCGGCTCGACGAACGGAATCTGACCGTCCTCGGATTTTCCTTCGTTGGCTTTTTTGAAAACTTGGCTGTCGTCTTCACCGAACGCGGGCGCGGTGTGGACAATTCCAGTTCCGTCTTCGGTGGAAACGTAATCGGCGTTGAAAATGCGGAACGCACCGTCCGAGCCGTCCTTGCATTTTTCAAGCGAAGCGAAATACGGGAAAATCGGCTCGTACTTTGCGCCGCAAAAATCGCTTCCCTTTCGCGTGTAAATTATTTCATAGTCCGATTCGTTTTTGTAATAAGCGGAAAGCCGCGAAGAAGCCAAAATGTAAAAATCGCCGGACTGCACGTCGCGCACTTTGACGTATTCAATTTCAGGTCCCATCGTAAGACCCAAGTTTGAAGGGAGGGTCCACGGAGTCGTGGTCCATGCGAGAAAATAAACGTGGCCGGCTTCCATGTCTTCGTCGCGGAAATTTTCTGGAGAAGACTTCGCCTTGAAGCGAATCGTGATCGCAGGATCTTGCTTTTCCTTATAGCCTTGCGAAAGTTCGTGGGTCGAAAGAACTGTGGAGCATCGCGGACAATAAGGAAGAATGTATTTTCCTTCGTAAACCAAACCTTTGTCCCAAAGCGACTTCGCCACCCACCAAATCGATTCCATATAATCAGGTGCCATCGTTTTGTAGTCGTCGTCGAAATCCACCCAGCGTCCCATGCGCGTGATCGTCTTGCGCCATTCGGCGGTGTATTTTAAAACCGAAGCCTTGCACTTTTCGTTGAACGCCGCCACTCCGTAAGCCTCGATTTCGTGCTTGGAATTTATGCCGAGTTCCTTTTCGATGAGATTTTCGACGGGAAGCCCGTGGCAGTCCCAGCCGAACCTTCGCGGAACATGCTTGCCGCGCATCGTCTGGTAGCGCGGAATTATGTCTTTAATTGTTGACGGAATGAAATGCCCGAAATGTGGAAGCCCGGTGGCGAAAGGCGGACCGTCGTAAAAAACGAATTCTTCCGCGCCTTCGCGCTGCGAGACGGATTTTTTGAACGTGTCGTTCTCTTTCCAATATTTTAAAATTTCCTCTTCCTGCTTGGGAAACTCCGCTTTGGGATCAACGGGCGTATACAAAATTTTTTCCTCCTTAATTTTCCACGTTCGAAAAAAATTGAAATTTTTTTCGAACGTGGAAAAGTCATTTCACAATGAAATGAGAAATGACAATAAATAAACGAGTTTTTGCAAAAAACTCGAAGTTAAAGTTTGCGGCGGTATTTCGACGCAAACCTTAAACGCTCCTTAAAAAAATAAGTCCGCGAAAATATATTTTATTATAATAGGAAAATTATATCACAAAAAGAAAATTTGTTCTATAGCGTGAAGGGACAAAATCATACGAGAACGCGGCACATCGCGAATAATTTTTT
>CAZZFL010000051.1:6232-9960 GCA_964653395.1 uncultured Treponema sp.
ATAGCGTGAAGGGACAAAATCATACGAGAACGCGGCACATCGCGAATAATTTTTTGCATAAAAAATTGATTTGGCGTGAAAAAAATTTTGAAAAAAAAGTCAGTGAAAAAAAACTTACATGCGCCATAAAAAAAATGAAGATTAAAAAATTTTAAAATTGGGAGTGAAAAAAAATGTTTTTTAGGGGGGGTAAAAGCAAAAACAAATCGCGCGAATATTTCATCCCCTCCCCTGCGATTCACTCTTGCGACAACTTCCCGAAATTCTTGTTTCGCTTTCGAAGCGACTGTATTATCAAGTTGCCTTCTTCAAGCCGATAAATTTCGTCCATGTGAAAATCAAGGTCGCTGGGCGGAAAAGGCGGATCGGGATTCGGTGCTTTTTTCGACATCGCTTCCCGAACAAGATTCGCCACCACTTTCACGCTGTTCTCGTCTTTGACGCGCCTCAAGTACGGCTCGCCAAGCCCGCAAATCGTCGCGGTGGAATCAAGCTCGTAGAGTTCCGGGCGCGAGAGTGATTTTTGAACATTGCGAATTGTCACGCTCCGCCCGTTCGTGCAAGTGAAATTTTTTCCGCCGCTTTGAATGTGCTTCACGACTGAAAAAGTTTTTCCGCCGTCCGAAAAAAAAGCGTTTTCCTGCGTGTAATCCATTTCGGTTTTCCAATATCGAATCGTATAAACCGCGTCGCGCGTGATGTAAGTGGAATAAATATTTTCGCCGCTCGAAGGAATCGAAACTTTCACACCGTCGGTAGGAACGAGCGAGCACCAAAATCCCAAAAGTTCGTCCGAAGAATTTTCATTCGCAACGTTCGCCGCATTTTCGGAAAGCGCGTCTTCGCCGTCCGAATCGTTCAACTTTATCGCGAAATCCAAATACAAATTTCCGCCGATTATAGCAAGCGGAATTATCGTAGGCTCGCGCACGCCGGGATAGCGCACGAAAATTTCCCAAGCCGAACCGTCCCGCGCCGCGCCGCCTGAATCCGCCATTCGCGAAAGCGGCCTGAATTCTACGCGAATCCTTTCCGCCTCGGGGCAAGTGGAATCGTTCAAAATGCGCGCTTCGGAAGAAAAAGATTCAGGCTCCGCCGTGCGATCCAAATACCAGCCGTAAAAAGTTTTCAGCAAAATCGAAATGAATTTCACCTTATTGCGCGCCGCGTTTTTTTCTTCGTCGCTTGATTCCGCGCTTGAAAGAATTTCCCGCACGCGGCTTTCCAAAAAATCGTCGCTTTCCGCGAACATCACGAAACGGTCGCCGCGCTCCCAAAGCCCCGAGAAAGCGTCCGGCACGCCAAGCGAAAATTCGCCAGACGAAACTTGCGCCGCCGCGAAAAAAGCGTTCGCAAGAAAAAGAGAAATCGCGATTTTTAAAAATGGCTTCACAATTTCATTATCGGAAAAATGAAATTGAGTGATGAGGAAAAAATACAGTGAATAATCAACAGTTAATAGTTAATATTGAATAGTGAATAGTTGGTGAAGCGGCATTTGGAAAATGAAAAGACAGGAATGCGCGGAAAATCTGCGAAAGTGCATTCCATCATTTTATTTCGTAAGCCGTTCTCTGATTTTCATTTGCGTTCGCATTGCACAAAGAAATCGCTTTTTGCTATTAACTAACATTTGAAAAACTGCTATAATTGCAAAATGTCATTGAATCTTGAAACGCTAAAAGACGAGCTTAATCCCGAGCAATTCCGCGCGGTCGCCACTACGGAAGGCGCGCTCCTCATCATCGCGGGCGCGGGCAGCGGAAAGACGCGCGTCATAACATACCGCATCGCGCACATGCTGGAAAAAGGAATTCCGCAAAGCCAAATCCTCGCGCTCACTTTCACGAACAAGGCGGCGCGGGAAATGGAAGAGCGCGTAAAAAAACTCACCGGACAAAAATTGAAAAACCTCACCGTTTCCACGTTCCACGCTTTCGGCGTGAAAATCCTGCGGCAGGAAATCGCGCGTCTGGGATGGCGCGAGAATTTCACGATTTACGACGAAAGCGACAAAATCGCGCTGATAAAGGAAAGCGGCCGCGAACTCAAAATGACCGCCGACGCGCTCGACTGCTACAAAATCGCGATTCTTTTTTCCGACATCAAGACGGGCCGAAAAAATTGGAAGGCGGAAACCGACATGTATCGCGAGCTTTACAAATCTTATCAGGAAGGCTTGCGGCTTTACAACGCCGTGGATTTCGACGATCTCATCGTGCTTCCAATCAGGATTTTCCGCGAATTCCCTGACGCGCTCGAAAAGTATCGCGCACGATTCAAGTACATCATGGTGGATGAATTTCAAGACACGAGCCACCAGCAGTACGAGATGATGCGGATTTTGGCGAAGGGAATTCCTGACGGGCAAGAAGAAAAAATTCCTGCGAACATCGCGGTGGTCGGGGACGACGATCAGTCCATCTACAGCTGGCGCGGCGCGGATTATCAGAACATCGTCAACTTTGAAAAGGATTTTCCCGATGTTCAGGAAATCCGCCTCGAGCACAATTACCGTTCCACCGAAACGATTTTGGAAGCGGCGAACGGCGTGATAAGCCACAACACGAACCGCAAGGACAAAAAGCTTTGGTCGTCAAAAGTCTCTGGAAAGCCGATAGAAATTTTCATGCCCGAAAACGAAACCGAAGAAGCCAATTTCATCGCGGAGTCGATTCAAGGACTTTGCGCCGAAGAAAGCCTCAAATACGGCGACTTCGGCGTGCTCATGCGCGCGAACACGCAAAGCCGCCAAATCGAAGAGGCGTTCCTCGCGGCGAACATTCCGTACACGATGAGCGGCGGAACGAGCTTTTTTGAGCGCAAGGAAATCAAGGACATCTTGAGCTATCTTCGCGTGATCGCGAATCACGACGACGACGTGAACTTGCGGCGAATCCTCAACGTGCCGAGGCGCGGAATCGGACGCGCGACTCTTTCCGTTTTGAACGAAGCCGCCGCCGAAGAAAAAAAGTCGCTGTGGCAGACGATGAAGTCGCTCGAAGAATTCACGCTTGGAGAAAGCGCGCTTTCGCAAAAGTCGATTTCGGATTTGGAAGATTTCATGAAAATCATCGAAAGCCATTCTTCGATGCTCGGCGGAAAAGGCCTCGCGAAAAAAGTGCGCGCTTTGGTGGAGGAAATCAACTATTGGGATTTTTTGATTTTGGAAAATCCGAAAAGCGAAAAAGCCGCTCGCTTCAAATACATGAACATCGAAAGCCTGATTCATTCCATCGAGGCGTGGGAAAACAATCCCGACAACGAAGGCGGAACGAGCCTTTATGATTATTTGAACCGAATCACGCTTTTGAGCCGCGACGACGGCGACAGCGAGGAAAACAAAGGCAAGGTAAATTTGATGACAATCCACGCGTCGAAAGGCTTGGAATTTCCGGTGGTGTTCATCGCGGGCGCGGAAGACGGAATCATTCCGCACGCGCGCGCTCTCGAAGAAGGCGAAAACAATGTGGAAGAAGAGCGCAGGCTTTTTTATGTGGCGATAACTCGCGCGCGCGAAAAACTTTTCATTTCATCATGCAAAAAAAGGCGCAAAATGCAAAGCGTCGTCGATTGCGCGCCATCGCGCTTTTTGGACGAGATTCCAACGAATTTGGTGGAATACCACGAGCCGCAAAAAGCCGTGGACAACAAAAAAGCCGCCGACATTTTGGCGAACATGCGGAAGATGCTCGCGAGCATGGGCGGCGAATGAAAATTGCTTCGCA
>CAZZFL010000052.1:0-9691 GCA_964653395.1 uncultured Treponema sp.
TCAAGAACGGACTTTGCGTTTGCACTGCCGGCGCGGATGTCGTGCGATTTTTGCCGCCGCTCACAATCAGTGACGAAGAAGTCGAAGAAGGACTTGCAATTTTCAAAAAAGCAATCAAAGGCTAAAATAAAAAAAAGCCGCTTGCCGGCGGCTTTTCCTTGATGCTGTTTTTTTGAAATAATTTAAATATTCGTCTTTGCGAGTTTTGCTTTGCAAAACTCGCAAAGCAAACCGAAGGTTTGCGCCTCGCCGGCTCCAGCGGCAGCGAAAATTTTCGTGCATTGCGTATTATGCGGAGAGATGAAGAGGGTAATAAATATTCACATCGTCCACATAGTTTTTTTTCAATTCAATTTCAATCACAAAAAACCGCCGCTTGCCGCCTCACATTCCGTCTTCCACAATTTCAAACTGCCTTGTGCGGCGCGTTCCGTTGGAATCGGTCACGGTGAGCGTGTGCCAACCCACGCGCGGGCGCGATGCCATTGTATGCTGACCACGCGTTTCGCCCAAAAACTCGCCGTCCAAATCCCAATAAAGCGTCGCGTCATTCGAGCGCGAAGCCGCCTGCATGACAGTCTTTCCCGGCGTGCCGTCAATTTCAATCGGAAGAATTATTTGCGCGCCTTGTTCCGGAAACAAAATCGAAAGTTCATTTTTCTGCGCGAACTGATGCCCGGGCAAAAACGGCGGCAAATGCCTGTAGCCTAAAACTTGCCTCGTGTAATAATATTCGATTGAAGGGGGGAGCACGAAACGCTTTTCGGTCACGGGAAGATGCCCTTCGTACTCGCCTTTCATATCCGAAACTGTCGCCTGAAATTTCTTGTCGGGAGTGAGCGAAACGATTTTGCAATAAGGACACAGCCCGCCCAAAGGCGCGGCGGCCGGACACAGCGCGATTTTTGTATCCGGGCAATTTTTGCTCGCAGCAAATCCAGAATTGGCGCAAACCGTCCGTTCGCAAAGCGCGTCGCTAGGAACGGAAACTTTTTCTTTCGGATGCGGCATAATCGAAAACAAATCGAAAAGCACGGGAGCCGCCGTCGCCATGCTGCGCAGGTTTTCGCTCCCCTGCCCTTCCGCATTCCCAATCCAAACGCCAATCGTGTAGTCCGCCGTAGTGCCAATTGCCCACGCGTCGCGATTTCCGTTTGAAGTTCCAGTTTTCCATGCGATTTTCCTTGACGTGGCATAGGACTGCCAGAGAGACTCTTCCGCAGGGCGAGTTCCTTTTTCAAGCGCATTCAAAGTAAGATACGCCGCGCCCGCGCTCGCAGGAAACTTATTATTGAACATATGAACATTTGAACATATATTCATAAGTGAAGCATAAGCCAAGACAGTTTCATAAAGCGTAATTTCGCCTCCGCCCAAAATCAAAGGAAGTCCGTAATATTCCGCCGAACGGTCTAGCGTGGTAAATCCGCAAAGTTTCAAGTAATCCAAAAACTGCGTGATTCCGTACTCGCGCAATTCGCGCACGGCAGGAATGTTCAGCGAGCGGCTCAAAGCCTCGTCCGCACGAAGCGCGCCGCAATATGCGTTGACATTGTTTTCGGGCTTGTAATTCCCAATCCGCGTGGGAACGTCCAGCACCAATTGTTGCGGCAAGAGCATTCCGTTGTCCAGCATCGCCGCGAACAAAAACGGCTTTAAAAGGCTTCCCGAGCTTCGGCGCGAGTTCACGACATTCACATTGTAGTTTTTCGAGTTGCGCGCGCGGCCCGTGTTCCCGACGTATGCGAGAGGTTCGCCAGTTCCAGTGCGCACAATCAGGCACGCCGCGTTGTTTATTCCTTGCCGCGAAAATTCCTCGGACCAATATTCCAAAATTCGGGCGGCGTTTTGCTGCAACGAAGAATCCAAAGTGGAATGAAATTTATTTTTGCGTGGCGAAGAAATCTTCAAATATTCAAGATAATGGAACGCGCCGTTCGGGAGGGGGTGCGCCTTTTGCGGAAGCGGCTCGCTCAAGGCCAGCGCATATTCCTCCTCACTCAAATAATTTTTTTTGAAAAGTCTCTCCAAAAGTGAATTTCGCTTTTGAAGAAAAATCTCGTCGTTCGTTCCGGGAAAAACAAGCGAAGGCTGATTTGGAAGCACAGCGAGCGCCGCGCATTCGGCCCAAGTCAAATCTTCAGGCGCACGCGCAAAGTATCGCCAAGAAGCCGCCTCCAATCCCACGACATTTCCGCCGAACGGAGCGAGAGCGCAATACAATTCCAAAACTTTTTTTTTGGAAAAGCGCGCGTCAAGCAAAATTGCCAAAAACGCTTCCTTTATTTTTTGAGCGTAAGTGCGCGGCGGCGATTTTTGCAAAAGCCTTATCGTTTGCATCGTGATTGTCGAGCCGCCGGAAACTATTTTCCCCGCCTTTTTGTTGGAAACGAACGCACGCGCCACAGAAATGAAATCCACTCCCGGATGAAAATAAAATCTTTTGTCCTCAAAATTGACAAGCGCGATTTTGAAACGCTCAGGAATTTCGCCCGGCTCAAACCGCCATTGCCCGTCGCTCGCGCAAGTCGCGCCCAAAAGAATTCCGTCCTTGTCATAAAGCGCCAAAGAATAAGGCGGATTTTTCGGCAAGAGAAAATGCGGCAGCACGAAAAGCAACGCGAGAAACGCAAAAAGCGCAATGCAAATTGGTTTTACAAAACGAGGAATGGTCATCGCTATAATTTAGCCCAAAGCGGATTTTTTTTCAAGCGAAAAAATGCGTCACATTTTCTGCGCGTTCATAATCAGCATTTGCAGGCGATTTTCGATGTTCGCAAAACTCACGTCTGGATCGTAATCCAAAGGAAGAATCTGCGCGTCGGGAAAAAGCTCCTTGAGCCGCTTGGTAACGCCGCGTCCGATTATATGATTGGGAAGACAGCCGAACGGCTGCAAGATTATAAAATTGCGGCAGCCTTCCTTCGCGTAGTGAATGATTTCTCCAGGAATGAGAATTCCTTCTCCAGAATCGAACGTGTGGTAAATTATTTCGTCCGCGCCCTTCGCGATTTCTTTAAGCCGAGCGGCCTTTTTGTAAAGCGGATGACGCGTCGCAATTTTGTCGGTCCAAGAATGCGCGATTTCAAAAAAGTAGTTCGTCATCGACATCATGATTTTTTCGCCAAGCGGACGCGTAAGCGAATTTTCCTTTATCTGCGCGTTTTGCGCGAAATAATTTTTTTGAATCACATCGCTCATTCGCGCCTCGATGATTTCAAATCCATTTTTCTCAAGATAAAGTTCGATGTCCCGATTCGCGCCTTGATGGAAATTCAAAAGATATTCGCCAACAATCAAAACTCGCGGACGCAAATTTTTCCTGTCGTATTCGATTTTGTTCATCAAATCAATTGCCTTGGCGAATCCTTTTTTTGTCGCGCCGATTCCTTCGGAAATTCCTTGCACGATAAACTCCATTCCTTTTTCAAACGCGGCATCCGCACTTCCCGCAATTTTTTCGTAAGGTCGAATCTTTCGCAACAATTCTTCCATCACGTCAATCATTGGAAGAGCGGTGGCCATTTTCAGCGCGGTGAACATATTGAGGCGGAAACCCGGATGAAGGCAATGGAAGTCCGCGTCGTCATTCGTAACAATGGCGACATCCTGAAATCCCGAGTCATCCAAAGCCTTTCGCAAAAGCGCGGCGTAATGCGTGAGCCGGCAGTCGCCGATGTATTTTCCAGTGCCCACCGCCACTTGCGCATTGTCATACTTGCCGCTTTCGAGCGCGTCCAAAACTTCACCGATGACAATTTGCGCAGGAAAGCAAATATCGTTGTGCACATATTTTTTTCCAAGCCGAATCGCGTTCTCGCGTCCAACAGGGAGGGGTACGGTTTTCAAACCTTGCGTAGCCATCGCCGCCGCCATGATTCTGCTGAACGCATGCGAAGTGTTCGGCACGAGCACGATTTTCTCACGCGCGTCTTTCTTTGTGAATTTCACTTTGTAAGGCTCGCTCAAATTCTTCACTTCGATTTTTTTGCTCAACTCGCGTTTCATTTCAATTGTCTGCAAAAACGAGCGCACTCGAATTCGCAAAGGACCTTGCACGTCGCTTTCGTCCATTTTCAAAACGAGCGGCGACTTTCCAGAAATTTCTTTCATCACGCGAATGATTTCATCGCTCAAATACGCATCGTGTCCGCAACCAAAACTCACGAACTGCACAAATTCCAAATTAGGATTTTCGGCCGCCAAAATCGCCGAGCCAATCATGCGCGCATGGAAATTGTTCACGATTTCCAAACGGCTTTTGCTCAAATCGACATTCTCAAGTCCCGGAATCGAATCCGCAGTCAAAACAGGAATTCCTTCCTGCGTGAAAAGTTCGGAAAGCGAATGGTTTACGAGCGGATCGTTTTGATACGGGCGAGAAGCGAGAACTACGGCGAAACTGTTTTTTTGCTGAACGTCGTTCAAAATTTCCTGCGCGGCGTTTTGCAAACTCCGCTTGAAATTCGACATAGCTTTGTCCGCATAATAAATCGCCCTGTCAATGCGAAATTTTGAAATGCCGAAATTTTTTATGAAATATGTTTCGAGCTGCCTGTTGCGATCGACTGTATTGTACCAGAAAAAAATCGGCGCGTCGTATGGAATGTTCCAGCGTCGCAAAGGATTGTCGGAATTTTTTATCACCCAAGAATAGCCTTTCACAATCGCGCACATATAGCGGCTGGTTTCCTGCGAATTCTGAGATTCGTAAGTCGCTATAATCGGCATGAAAATTCTGTCCACTTTTTTCGCGGCAAGATTGCGCAAATGCCCGTGAACTAATTTTGCGGGAAAGCAAACCGTGTCGCTCGCCACCGCGCCAAGACCGTCTTCATACATTTTGCGCGTGCTGATGTCGGAAAGTTTCACATCAAATCCCATCGACTTGAGGAACGTTGTCCAAAACGGCATCGTTTCCCAAAACGAAAGCACTCTCGGAATTCCAATTGTAATATTCCGCTTTTTTGCATGACGAGAAATTCTGTAATCTTTGAACAAAAGTTCCTGCCGCAATTTGAACAAGTCTCTCGCCTTTTGCGTTTTCTGTCCTTTAAGTTTTTGGATTACGATTTCATCTTTTGGATTGCCGAGAATTTCACCGCGCTCGCAGCGATTGTTCGTTATGAATTCATTTCCATTTGAAAATTTTACAAGAGTGCGCTTGCAATGGTTCGCGCAGAACGGGCAAGGAAGATTTGCAGTTTGCTCATAGAAAAAATTGTCCAGCGCGTCAAGCCCGATGAAAGTGCGAGGAGTTTGCGCGGCACTAGAATTCTTCAGCTTTTCTTTTGTCAAAAGCGCCGCGCCAATCGCACCCATGATTCCGGGGTACGGCGCACGAATCACTTGACGGCCGGTGTATTCTTCCATCGCGCGCAGCACAGCGTCGTTTTGGAAAGTGCCGCCTTGCACGACGATCCGCCTTCCGAGGGATTCAATATTTGAAACGCGAATCACTTTCGTAAAAACATTTTGGATTATCGAACGGCACAAACCCGCCATAATGTCTTCGGGCAGTTTTCCGTTTCTCTGTTCGGTAACGATACTGCTCGTCATAAAAACCGTGCAACGGCTTCCAAGCACGGCAGGATTTTTTGAATTGAACGCCGTAGCAGCAATCTCCTCCACTTTGATTCCAAGCGAATCCGCGAAGTTTTGCAGGAACGAGCCGCAGCCGGAAGAGCACGCCTCGTTCACCAAAATGTTGGTAATGATTCCGCCCGAAAGCCAAATGGCCTTCATATCCTGTCCGCCTATGTCCAACAAAAAATCCACGTCGCCCACAAAATGGCTTGCGGCCGCAGCATGCGCCACAGTTTCCACGACATGGCATTCCGTGCCAAACGCCTTGTTGAAAAGCAATTCGCCATAACCTGTAGAACCCGCGCCAAGAATTTCCAGATGAACGCCTTGCGCCTTGTAACGCTCGCGCATTTTTACAAGCGCGTTTTTCGCCACCAAAAGCGGATCGCCTTCGTTGCTCGAATAAAAGTAGTCGATGATTTTTTCGTCCTCGTCAAGCAAGACGAATTTCGTCGTGGTGCTTCCAGAATCTATTCCCAAATACGCGCACACGGTTTCGCCCGGAGCAAACGAATACACTTTCGGCCTTTTTTTTGCGTGCCGTTCAAAAAAAGAATTTTTCTCTTCCTCGGAATCAAAAAAAGGTTTGGAGGAAGTGCGCTCGCCTTCTTCTATGGATTCGCATTTTTTTGACGAAGTAGAATTCTGCGAAACTGAATCTTGCAAAATGGAAATCAAATCATCGATAGATTTTTTTTGTTCGAAATTTTTGAACAAATCCAGAATTGAAAGCGCCGCGCCCAAAGCGACCATGGTTTCGGGATGTTCGGGCAAAACGGAATCCCCAGTCTCCAATCCAAGCCGCTCCTCGAAAACCCGAACAAGCTGCGTATTGAAAGTGAGCGGACCTCCTTCAAATGCAACCGGCGGATTTATTTCCAAGCCTTGCGCAAGTCCGCCGATTGTCTGTTTTGCAATCGCATGAAACGCGCTCAAAGCGATGTCCGCCTTTGCCGTGCCGGAATTCAAAAGCGGCTGAATATCCGTTTTGGCATAGACTCCGCAACGCCCCGAAATGTCATAGACGCAATTTCCTTTTTTCGAAAGCGCGTCAAATTCTTCGATGGGCGTTTTTAAAATTGAAGCCACTTCATCTATGAACGCGCCAGTTCCTCCTGCGCAACTTCCGTTCATACGCATATCAACAAGTTTGGGAGAATCTGAATCTTCTTCGCGCGAAAAGAAAATCATCTTCGCGTCCTGCCCGCCCAATTCAATGGCGGTGTTCACTTGCGGATAAAATTTTTTAAGCGCGATGGAATTCGCCACCACTTCCTGCACAAACGGCAAATCCAATTCCAACGCCACAGGCTTCGCCCCCGAGCCAGTCATCGCGATGCGAAATTCCATGCCGCCAAAACGCGCGCGCAATTCTTCCAACGCCGCCAAAACGCTTTTCTTTTGATGGGCGTGATGTCGCTTGTATTGCGAATAAATCAATTTTTGCGCCGCGCAGTCCCACACCGCGAGTTTGGTCGTAGTAGATCCAACATCGATTCCTGCAAAAAGCGCCGCGTCCTTTTCCGCATTCATAGTTGCTATTATAATTCAAAAGTCGGAAAATTTCAATCGCTTGAACGCATTAAAAATGACGAGCGTGCCAAAACTTTTGCCCAAATTTTGAAATCATTTCGGCATGTGAGACGGCTGTTTTAGCAAGACCGCCCCACAACAAACATCGTCCATTTCCACATACTTTCGGCTTTCATTCGCCATTTATCATTCATTCTGCGAATCTTTTTTATTTACCGTGCCTTCTATTTTTCTTGAATCAGCATTTTTTACAAAAAACATTGAAAAGCAGATGAACGCGCCGACATACAAGAGCGAGAGATATTTACTTTCTATTCCAAGTCCCCCACCGCCTAAAAAATTCGCATAAGTAATCAAACTCAATGACTCTGACATGAAGGCGAACGGAATGAATTTCTTGTCAAGAGTTAGCAGCAAAATCAAAAGAATGTCAAGCAAATATGTGTAGCGTTCATGCATTTCTGGCAGAAAGAGAACACATGCCCAGACGCACCATGCGGCAAGCATGATATACGTCTTTGGATTTCCCAAATCCGTCTTTTTCTTCATCAAAAAATACATTCCGCCACAAAAAATGCTCGCTGTCAGAACAATCCCTGCCAAAATAAGGCAATGAACCAAAACTTTGTTCTGTTGCGAGAACGCGCAGAAAAACGAATGTATGTTCAGATACAAGTTCGAACTGTATTCATGTGTTTGTCTGAGGTATACCATTATGGGCGTTAATATGTTTTGACCTTTTATGTAACAAAACAATCCTGAAAGCAGAAGCACACCCGGCACAATGAGGAACGAAAGCGCGGAGAACGACTTTTTGCGGAAATAATAATACAGATAAAACGGCACTATAAAAACCGCCTGAAGTTTAAATGCAAACGCAAAGCCAAGCATTACGAACGAAAAATTCGTTCTTTCAACGTATAAAAAATACAAGGCTGAAATGACGAAAAAAGCATATATTGAATCGCACTGTCCCCAAAATCCGGAATTCAGAAAGACAGTAGGAAGAAACAGCACAGCCGTATAAACAAACAAAAAGCAGCCGCAGCTTTTCTTTTTCCCTGCCAGTTCGCAACAGAAAAAACCGCATACGGCGGCGAGCGCAAAGTCAAAAAGAACTGACAGAAATTTATATTGCAAAACGGCAGGAAGCGGTATGTGCGTCATAACATATATAATCGTCTGATATAATAAGTTGTAATCCCCGACTCTGTGACCAAGTCCAGATTCCCGTATACTATCAAACCATGGAAGCAGACTGTGTGTCATATCAATAGACAAAAATGGAAAGCCAACCACTCTGATTGCAAGGGCAAGCAGCGATATGATTATTAGGTACAGAATATTTAGGTGTCGCTCTACCCAAGATGGCACTAGAACAAACAGAACAGCAACTACAAGCGCAAGGAAAAGCATTTCCCACTGAACAAACCTTTCATGCCACACCTCGTGCGTAAGCGGTCGTCCGACATATCTCTCGCCCAAGCCTATAATCATTTCTCGCACCTGCGGCAAGAAAATTATTAGCGAACCAATTCCCACTGCCGCGCATAGTGCCATGACAATCTTCGTCCATTTACTCATCGTTTCGTTTCTCCTTTTGATTTATATCCAAATTTGTCAAAAATATGTCGCAAGCTATAATTGCCTACAGCAATATTATATATTGCTTTCAAATAATGTTCAAGCATTGCTGATAGCAATATTATATAAATGATGAGAGACATTCTTTTGGTTTTGGGGAGCAATATAAGAAAATTAAGAAAAGAATTCGGTTGGACTCAACAGCAACTCGCCGAAAAGGCTGGAATATCCGTGCCGTTCATGACCCAAATAGAACTTGGCAGAAAATCAGCATCGCTCGAAGTAATCCAAGGAATCACCGCCGCGCTCGGCACGACCTACAAGCAGCTATTTGACGACTCAAATTCCAACGAGCTTCATAAGTCCAATCTGTTCTCGCTTGAACGCAGGCTTTCGGACTCAGTTTTGCGCGCCATACATGAGGAATTTTCGCGAACGTAGAAAAACATAAAGACAAACGCAAATACAACCCAAAAAAAAGAATTTGAAAAATATCAGTTCGTATTAGCCACTTCTTTTTTGTCTGCCACTGGGCGCGAGTTTTTGCGGCGGTCATGTCAATATTTTCATTTTTGGTATTGACATTTTTTCGCAAACAAGATACAATTTCTTGACTTTCCCCGATTGTGTAATGGTAGCACTTCAGATTCTGGTTCTGACTGTGGGGGTTCGAATCCTCCTTGGGGAAAAAGCCGCTCGCGCGGCTTTTTGTTTTGAAAATTGCGATGCAGTTTCCGCCAGTTTCGCGCTTTCATGGAGCGCAGGTTTCACGAGCGAAAAAATTGGCAGGAAAAGTGCGGACGTTTTGGCTCCATCGAATATCGGTTTAGTTCATCGCCCTCTCAAGGCGGAGAGATGGGTTCGACTCCCATTGGAGCTAATTTTGCAAAAGCGGATATTTCCGCAATGAAATCATGAATCGTTTTGGCAAGCATTTTGCTTTGTCACGGCGCGGTGCTGCGTTTCGGCACGAAATATTCTTCCTTGT
>CAZZFL010000053.1:0-9680 GCA_964653395.1 uncultured Treponema sp.
TGACGCGCATTATTTGGCGACGATTTTAAACTCGCCGAATGATTTGGTGCGGAATTTTATGATTTTGTTCGTGCGGAGAATTCCATGCATAGGTTATTGCATCGGGCTATGTTGTTTTTTGGAGAGTGACATTAAAAATGAATTTCAAATCTTCTTTTTTGTTTGCAAGGCGGATTCTCTTTTCAAAATCGTCGGGAGTGAGCGTGGCGAAAAAAAGTCTTGCGGGCGCGGTTTTGTGCATCGGAATTTCGCTCGTTCCGCTCGTCGCGATAATCACGATTTCCAACGGAATGATGAATGGAATAACCGAGCGGCTGGTTTCGCTTTCGTCGTCGCATCTTGAGGCCGTGTGCTATTCCAAAAACGCGCAAGTCTTGGAAGAGGCGAGCCTCGCCGCGAAAAGCGTTCCCGGCGTGACCGCCGCCTATCCGATGATTTCTTGTCCTGCGATGGCGATGGCTGGAAAAAAACGCTGCGGCGTGACGCTGCGCGCGCTTCCGAAAAATATTTTCGAAGAGGATTCTTCATACAAAAAACTTTTTTTCACCGAAGACGGAAGCATCGCGGATTTCGTGGCGGGCGAAAAATCTGCGTTGATTGGAAAAGGAATTTCAGAGCGGCTCGGCGTGAAGGCGGGCGACACGATTCGCGTGGTGAACGTCCTTTCGAATCTGGGCGCGAAAGGCGAGGCGGAAGCCGCTGGGGGGGGCGAGCCCTTTTCAATCCGCCCTTCGATTTCCTCGTACAAAATAAGGGCCGTGATTTCGTGCGGCTATCAGGAGCTCGATTCGCTTTGGCTTTTCATCGACTTTGAGGATGGAAAAAAAATCATGGGCGCGGCGCAAACCGTGAACGCCGTGATGATTGAAACTGCGGACGCCTTTTCGAGTGAACTTCCTTCGCTTCAAAAAAAAGTTCAGGGCGTTTTGGGCGGGGCGTTCCGCGTCTACCGCTGGGATCAGCTGAACCGCGCGCAATACGAAAATTTTTCTTCGACTAAAATCCTTTTGGTTTTCATACAGCTTTTGATTGTGCTCGTGTCGTGCGTGAACATTTCGAGCGCGCTCATAATGCTCGTGCTTGAGCGGCGGCGGGAAATCGCGATTTTGAAAAGTCTCGGCGCGAGCGAGGAAGGCGTCGCCACGTCGTTCTTGCTCGTCGGAATATCATGCGGCATCGCTGGACTTTTGTTCGGGATTCCGCTCGGACTTTTCCTTTCGGTGAACATAAACGGCTTGATTCATTTTTCGGAAAAAGCGATAAATTTTTTTGCGCAGGGTTTGTATTTTTTGGCAAAAGGTGATATAATGAATTTTCGGGAAATTCACCTTTTGGACGAGGCGTATTATCTCAAGGAAATTCCCGTCGAGATTCCGTTCGGCGAATTGCTTTTCATCGGATTTCTCACGCTGGGCTTGTCGCTTTTGGCGTCGCTTTTGCCCGCGAGAAAAGCTGGAAGGCAGCGTCCGCTTGAAATTTTACGAACGACCAGATGATTTGGAGCGTTTAAAGTTTGCGTCAAAAATGCTGCCGCAAACTTTGACTTCGAGTTTTTTTCAAAAACTCGTTTGTTGAACTGCGATTTCCGCTTGAAACTTCGTGCTCGTTGCGAAGGCGCTTCGTTGCGAAATCGCGCTTTTTAACAGTTCAAAAGTTGAAACTTTCTTCACTGTTAAAAATTAAGGAGTGGAAATGATTTGCGATGTGTGCAGGACAAACGAGGCGATGATTTATGTGGAGCAGACCAGCCGCCTCGGAATAAAGAAAATAAATTTGTGCCAGGCGTGCGCGGCGAATTGCGGGATTTCTCCCGGAAGCCAGGAAATCGAAAGGCAAATCGGCTCGCTTTTCAAGCAGATGCAAAAGCAAAAGCGCGATCAGGCTTTGAAGAACGACAGCGCGTGCCCGGTCTGCGGGCAGCTTTGCTCGGAATTCGTGGCGACTGGAAAACTCGGCTGCCCGGAATGCTACGCGATTTTCAAATCCGAAATCGAAAAATATCTTGCCAAGCGAAAAATCACTTCGCGCTATACAGGCTCGATGCCGCGCCGCCTTGCAAATTTCCGCTCGGTTTTGACTGACCGCGCCGTGATTCGTGAAAAGCTCGAGGCCGCCGTAAAAAACGAGGACTACGAAAAGGCGGCGTTCTACCGCGACTACCTTCAGGCGATCGAAAAAAAAGCCGTGGCGACTTCTCATGGAATCTCGGACGAAGGCGAGGAAGGCGAGCGATGAGCCGCGCCAAAAATGGAAGGGGCGACGCTTGGTACAATTTCTCAGGCGAAAATGACGATGTGATAGTTTCAAGCCGAGTTCGCCTCGCCCGGAATCTTGCCAATTTTCCTTTCCCTGAAAATTTCGACGAGGAAAGTGCGCTTCAGGTGCAAAACATAATCTTCGATTCGTTCAATCATTTTGACGACGCGGAAGCCTACCAAGCGATGATGCTTTCCACGTTGCCGCGGCTGGGCGCGGACATCTTGCGCGAGCGCGGGCTTTTCGAGGAAAATTTCGGGACTGGAATTGTGATGCGCGTTGACGGCGTTTCCAGCTGCCTTTTGAATTGCACGGATCATGTTCGCATTTCAAGTTTCGCGACCGGCCTTGCGTGTGAAGCGGCATACGCATCCTCGCACAATATCGACATGCAGTTGCAGGAAAAAGTCCAGTTCGCGGCGAGCCACGAATTCGGATATCTCACAGCGAACGTCTGCGAGTCGGGAAGCGGAATGAAACTTTCCTTTCGCGCGCATTTGCCTTCGATTTCGTTCGCGGGAAAAATTTCCGAATTGGCGAAAGTCTGCGACGAGCGCGGATTTTCATTGCGTGATTCGTTCGGAAGCGGAACTCAGTTCGGCTCGTCTCTCGGCGGCTTCTACCAAATTTATTCCCGGCAGTCCGTGAGCGGAAGCGAAATCGACCAGCTCGCCGAAATCACTTCTCTTGGAAAATATATTTGCGAATTCGAGCGAAAGATTCGGAGCGAAGTTGCCGATAATAAATTCACCGAAGTGCGGGATTTGTTTTTGCGCGCCTACGCCACAATGCGCTATTCGCTTTTGATTTCGCAGCGTGAAGCCGTGGACTTGATTTCCGCGATAAAATGGGGCGTGGACTTGAACATCTTTCGCGGCGTGGAAGACAGCGAACTTTCTTCGCTTTTGTACAAAGTCCAAAGCGGGCATTTGGGATTTTTGATGCGGAATACGGATTTCACTTTTGACGCAGATGTCGCTTCGGACGACACGCTCAAGGAAAAGCGACTTCGCTCGATTGTCATACAGGAAGCGTTGAGGGATATGTCGCTCGCCTGATTTTCCGGCTTCGGGAAATTTGTGATGCGAATCTCGGCGACTTGCAAAAATCGCAAGAAAATATTTTTGGAGAATTTTGGAAATTTTATGAAAGCGTTTTCACCGCGCGCGCAGCGTCTTGTAGTTGCGCTCTCTCAGGACGAAGGTCGGAAAAGCGGAAGCACGCAGCTTCTTCCGGAACATTTGATGCTCGCTCTTTTGAAAAACGCGGAGGGCGTGGGCTACATGCTTTTGCGCCTCATGCATATCAACGTTCTCACGTTTCAATTGGAACTTGAAAAAAGTCTCGAGGGCGGAACGCTGCGGCCGAACGATTTTTCGGAGCTGCCTCCAAGCCGCAGGCTTTTGACGCTTTTCGAGGCGGCGGAATTCGAGTCGCGTTCGATGCGCGACGGCTACATCGGGACCGAGCATCTCGTGCTCGCCGCGATTCGCGAAAATGCGAGCGTCACAAGCCGCTATTTTGAAAAGGCGGGGGCCACGTTTGAAATGGCGCGCGAGGCGGCGTTCGAAGCAAGGGAAAGAATTCCAAGTTCGTGGGACTCAGGCGCGAAGGAGGGGGACGCGGATTTCAAGCGAATGTTCAATCAGCGCGGCTATGACAGGCAGGCGGTCGGCGGACGCGACGGGAAAAATCCGCGCGAAGGATTTTTGAAGGCGTATTCGCGCGACATCACGGAAATCGCGCTCAAAGGTTTGGCAGATCCCGTCGTCGGACGCAAGGCGGAAATCGAGCGCGTGGTGCAGATTCTGTCGCGGCGCACGAAAAACAACCCGCTTTTGATTGGCGATCCGGGCGTGGGAAAAACCGCGATTGCCGAAGGACTTGCCGCGCTCATCGCGTTCGGCGAAGTTCCGTTCAACTTGCTCAAAAAGCGAATCGTTTATCTGGACTTGACGGCTTTGATTGCCGGCACGAAATATCGCGGCGAATTCGAAGAGCGGATGAAGCGTCTCATGAAGGAAGTCCGCGAAAACAAAAACATAATTTTGTTCATCGACGAAATCCACACGATAATCGGCGCGGGCGGACCTGAAGGCGCGCTCGACGCTTCGAACATTTTAAAGCCCGCGCTCAGCCGTGGCGAAATCCAAATCATCGGTGCGACCACGATTCGCGAGTACCGCCGCTACATGGAAAAGGACGCGGCTTTGGCGCGCCGATTCCAGACCGTCACCGTGGAAGAGCCGGGCGACGAGGAATCCGAGCAGATCCTTTTGGGACTGAAATCAAAGTACGAGGAATTCCACAACGTGGTTTACGCCGACGACGTGATTCCCGCGATCATAAAATTCTCGCACAGATATTTGCCGGAGCGTTTTTTGCCCGACAAGGCGATCGACATTTTGGACGAGGCTGGGGCGCAGAAAAAAATCGCCGAAGGCGAGCGGCCTGCGGAACTTGCGGATTTGGAAAGGCAAATCAATTCGCTCGTGAAGGAAAAAAATCAGCTCGTGGAGCATCAGGACTACGAACGCGCCGCCGAAGTGCGCGACAAGGTTTTGGAATTGAAGTCCGTCCTCGAAAGATACCGTTCCGAATGGATGGAAAAAAGCGGCGGCGAAAAGAAGACCGTCGATATTAACGACATCTGCCGCGTCGTGAGCTTGATGGCTGGCGTTCCGATCGAGCAGCTTTCGGGCGACGAGAAGTCGCGCCTTTTGAAAATGGAAGACGAATTGCACAAGGAAGTAGTCGGGCAGGAAGAGGCCGTGAACAGCATTTCCTCCGCCGTGCGCCGCCGACGTTCCGGCATTTCGAGTTCGCGCCGTCCGCTCGGCTCTTTCATTTTCCTCGGTCCAACGGGCGTGGGAAAGACGCAGCTTGCGAAAAGCCTCGCGAAATTCCTTTTCGGAAGCGAGGACGCTCTCATCCGGCTTGACATGTCGGACTATATGGAAAAGTTCAACGTGAGCAAAATGGTGGGCGCGCCTCCGGGATATGTCGGATTTGAAAGCGGGGGGCAGCTCACCGAGCAGGTGCGCACGCATCCTTATTCCGTCGTGCTTTTTGACGAAATCGAAAAGGCGCATCCCGAAGTGTTCAACTTGCTTTTGCAGATTCTAGAAGAAGGCGAGATTGTCGATTCTCTCGGGCACAAAATAAATTTCCGCAACACGCTGATTTTGATGACGAGCAACGCTGGCGCGCGCGAAATCACGATGGAAGGTCGCGCGGGATTTGCCACGCAGAATTCGGGCGTCCTTTCCTACGATGAAATCAAGTCGAATTCAATGCAGGCCTTGAAAGAATTCATGCGCCCTGAATTGCTGAACCGCATCGACGACATCATCGTGTTCGACGCGCTCGACAAAAAGCAGGTGAGCGCGATTTTGGATTTGCAGCTTGCGGACTTGAACTCGCGGCTTTCGGAAAATGGAATCACTCTTGGCCTCAAGCCTTCGGCGCGGGCGTACCTTGTGGAACACGGCTACGATCCCGCGATGGGCGCGCGTCCGATGAGACGGCTTTTGCAAAAGGAAATCGAAGATCCGCTTGCCACGATGATTCTCGAAGGCAAGCAGGATTTTTCAGGAGAAGCCACCGCCGAATGCGTGGACGGCAGGATTTCGATAAAATTCAAAAAGGCGCGAAAATCCTCGCGGAAAATTCTTAGCGAGTGCATGGATGTTTGAAGTCGGCGCGACTAAAACTAAATGGCGAATTTGTTCGCAGTTGTCTGCGTGGACGAAATCGAATTTAAACGGGAGTTTTAAAAAGTTTAATTTATAAAAAACTTATATTGCAAATTTCCGCCAACAAAGTTATAATATGTATATGACGAAAGAATTTTTGCCTTATGATGTCGTCCGCGACAACGCGCTGAAACTTGCCCACAAAATCTATTCGGACGGCTTCGTGCCCGATGTGCTTTATTGTTCTCTCCGAGGCGGCGCGAGCATGGCGAACGTCATAAGCGAATATTTCAAGATCGTGCGAAAAGGCTCGCGGCCTGTCTTGTACGCCGCCGTGGTCGCGCGGAGCTACAATGACGTGCGCACTTCCGAAGACTCGAAATGCAATAGCCGCGTCCTCATCGACGGCTGGACATATCCGCCAGAGCGTCTGCGTCCCGGCGACAAGGTTATGCTCGTGGACGACATTTTCGACACCGGCAACACGATAAACGCGCTCGCGGAAATTCTTTTGAATCGAGGCGTGCCTCGCGACGACCTGAAAATCGTCGTGCACGATTTCAAGCATTTCACGTACAAGGAACGCCAGCCGATTTTGCCCGACTATTTTTGCCGGAAATTCGAAATAACGAAGCCAGAGGAAGACCGATGGATTCACTATATGAGCCACGAGTTGGTCGGGCTTTCGCGCGAAGATTTGGAAGAGCATTATTTCAAGGATGACGCGTCGCTCCGCCCGATTTTGGAAGGCGCGATGCTTTGATCCCGAAGCGAATCTTTGGAAAACTCGGCGTTAAAATTGAAAGGCTTGGTTGCCGTAAATTTTAAAAGCCGTTCGCAGGAAGCGTGATTTGAGGAAGAATATTTTTTTCGCGATTTCATTTTTCTCGTTTTTTGCCGCCTCGCTTTTCGCGGAAGTTTCGGTGGTGAATCCTGTTCCGGGAAATTTCGCGAATGAGCAGACTTTGGTAATCGAGTCGAACGACGGCGAGGAAATCTTCTATTCCTTTTCGGGCACGAATCCTCTCGCTTCGGGCTTCGCGTATGACGGGCCTGTCCTGCTCGACGTCACCGGGAACGTGGAATTGCGCGTCGCCGTCATTTCGAAAAATCTCGAGCAAAGCGAAATCGTGATTCGCTATGCGGTGGCGCCCGTGGAAACTGCGAACCCGGAGCACGCGGAATTTCTTTCGGCGTTTGAAATCGCGCCGGTTTTCGAATATGTCGCCGGTGACAAAATTTCGATTCCGTTCACGCTCGAATACGCTTTCGGCTCGAACAGAATTTTTGAAAGGGGAAGGGAAGTCTCGATTTCAAAGGATGCCACGGTCGAACGATTTTTGCCGATTTCCCTGCGCGACGGCTCGAGCGAATGGCGCTATGTCGTCCACGTGATGCCGTCCGCCTTCGGAAGGCTTTCTCGCCGCGACGTTCCGTTTGAAGTCGTGGACTGGACGACGCTCGTGTTCACCGACAAAAAAAAGATTTATTCTTTGGACGGCTCGTGGTGGCACGGCGCGAACGAATTTGTTTCCATCGACAGGAGCGTGCCGAACACAGTCTATTTCCAAAGCGCGGACTATTCGCCTGAAAATCCTGTCACGAAAATTCTTTTGCCTCCGAAACCTGAATTGAAAGTCGAGCGGCAGTACGGCGGCGAAGTGAAAATTTGCGTCGCGCGAAATTCGGAATCGGAAAAATATCCTTGCGAGCTTTCCGCGTCGCCGCTTTCGAAAGCGCACCTTGTTTCCGCCGGATTGCATTCGGAAATTCTGCTGGACACATTTACCGCCGACAAAATCGAAGGAAGTCTTCCGCTCGATGTGTACTACGACGATGTTTATCAAGGAACGCTTTTTGCGCAAGTCTCGCTGGACAGAAGTGCGCCGAATGTTCCATTGATTTCGAGCAGCGCGAAAAGTTTTTATTCCCGCGAAAATGTCGAAGTGTCCGCGAGCGCGAAAAAGGATTTGAAAGTTTTCGTGGGCGTTTGCAAGCCGCTTGAAATTCCGCTTTCTTTTGAAATGCGCAATTTGAACGAACTGGAATTTGACGAACCGACTTTTTCGCCGTACAGCGGAGACGTGATTACGTTTTTCGCCGACACCGAAAAAATCCTCGCGTACAAGATTTTGTTTTACAGCGAAGACTCGCTCGGCGTGAAAAGCCAGACGGCTTCATATTCTGTGATTGTGGACAAGTACAATTTTTATGTGGACTCGTCTTCGCAGAAAAACGAGCAGGACGGAACGCCGTTCGCGCCTTTCAAGGATTTGTCGCTGATTTCGAAAATCGCGAATTCAAATGAATTTTCGCGCTTCTACATAAAGGGGGAGGCCGCGCTTCCGTCGGGCGAAATAAGCGTCGCGTCGAACGTCGAGCTTCTCGGAACTGACGAGGCGAAAATCCGAATGCCCGAAAACTGCGCCGTCGTGATGAAGAACGCCGGGCTTTTCGCGCGTAACATTATTTTCGAAAAATTCGTGAAAGGCTCGCCTTCGAAAAAAATGCGCGGCGCGGCTGCGGCTTTGACTAATATGTTCATAATCGAGAATTCCGCCGTCACGATGGACAATTGCGAGTTGCTCGCGAATTTCGCTGGCGACGGCACTGTGTTCAATTTGTCGTCGTCCGCATTGTGCCTCAACAAGTCCGTCGTGGTGAACAATTCGCAAAACTATTCTTCCGCCGTGAGCGCGCTTTCTTCCAAATTGGTGATTTCGGATTCGCGCTTTTTGTGCATTTCCGATATCGGCGTGGCGTTTTCTGTGAACGGCGGCTTTTTCGAGCTGTCGAACACGTTCGTGGAAATGTCCGCGCGTATGTCGCGAATCGCGGAATTCATTGACACTCTCGCCTCGCTTGAGAACAATGTTTTTTCCTCGGGAAATTCTTCGCGAAAGAACGAGGACGAATTGCTTTACAAAAGCGGCAATACGCGTTTCAAAAAAAATGAAGGAAATATTTTTCAGGGGAAAAAGTGACGCGTATGGAAGATGTCGCGGCTTTTCAGGGAAAAGTCATAGTGGGATTCGACGAGGCGGGCAGAGGACCGCTCGCAGGGCCAGTGAGCGCGGGCGCGGTAATTTTGCCAGACGACTTTCCGTTTGAGATTTTGAACGACTCGAAGAAAATGAGCGAAGCCCGCCGCGAAAGGGCGGAAGCCGTCATAAAGGAAAAGGCCCTTTGGGGATTTGCCACCGTGGATCACGCGACGATTGACAGGATAAACATCTTGCAGTCGAGCCTGCTCGCAATGCGCCTCGCGTTCGACGACATGCTTTCGCGGCTTGACGCTTGGTGCGATTCGCGCCGACTTGAAAAGAGCGTTTTCGCGCTCGAGAATTTGCAGGGAATTTCCGACGGCAATTTTTGTCCCGAAGTTCCAATCGACTGCCGCGCCGTGGTCAAAGCCGATTCGAAATTTCCGCAGGTGATGGCCGCGAGCATCATAGCGAAGGTCGGCCGCGACAAACTCATGCTAGAATACGACGCGCTCTATCCTGAGTACGGCTACGCCCGGCACAAGGGCTATCCGACCGCGGCGCACAAGGAAGCCTGCCGCCGTCTTGGTCCAAGCCCGATTCAGCGGCTCACTTTCAAATACTAGCATTGCATTTTTTCGCGCACTTTGTTATACTGAATGAAATTCAAAATTTGGAGAATATTATGTCAAACGAAGTTCGCGTGAGATATGCGCCGTCGCCGACCGGCATGCAGCACATCGGA
>CAZZFL010000054.1:0-9200 GCA_964653395.1 uncultured Treponema sp.
TAAATTCTATTGAAATTATATCAGAATTTTCATAAAATATCTAGAAAAAGTTCGCGGCGGAAAAGCGCGCAAGGCTTCACCTCGCATCGCGGGCTTCGCCACGCCAACGAGTTTCGCAAATGAAACTCGCGCCAAAAAGCGTTCTCAAAGGAAAATTGGGAAATGACATTTCCTGCTTTTCAAGGAGGATTTTTTGCGAAAGACAAACTATCACACGCACACGAATTTCTGCGACGGAAAAAATTCGGCGGAAGAAATGGTTCTCGCCGCGCTCGAAAAAAACTTTTCAGTCCTCGGCTTTTCTTCGCACAGCATGTTCCCGCACGCCGATTCTTGGCAAATGCCAGCCGCGCGTCACGAAGAATATTTTGCCTGCGTCCGCTCGCTCGCAAAAAAATATTCCGACAAGATAAAAATCTATTGCGGGCTTGAGGCGGATTTCGTCCCGGACATTTCGTCGGACTTCGCGTGGCAGTTCGACAAATTTTCGCCCGACTATCTCATCGGCTCGACGCACTACATTTTGGGAAACGGCGCGTTTTTCACGGTGGATGACAAGGCGCAAAAAGTCGCCGAAGGCTTGCGGCGGGTTTTCAAGGGCGACGGAAAAAAGGCGGTCTGCGAATATTTTTCGCTTCAGCGCGAAATGCTTCGGACGCAAAAATTCTTGATTTTGGGACACGCCGACGTAATACGGATAAGAAACGGCGAGCTTAAATTTTTTTCGGAAAGCGAAAGTTGGTACAAAAAGGAACTGCGCGCCACGGCGAAAGAAGCCGCGCACGCGGGCGTCATCGTCGAAATCAACACCGGCGGAATCGCGCGCGGCGCGTTCGACGACGTTTATCCTTCGGCGGAATTCCTTGACATCCTGCACCAAGAAAAAGTTCCGATCACTTTTTCAAGCGACGCGCATTCTTGCCGAGATTTGGACTTCGCGTTCGACAGGGCAGCACTCGCGGCAATCCGAGCCGGATATTTGGAAGCGGCATATTTCGAGGACGGCGAAATCAAATTCCAGCCTCTCGACGGAAGCCTGAAATTCTAGGAAAGCGCAAAAGTTTTCCGCGCACCTTGCTCGCCAGCAAAGCGAAGTCCGCATTGCAAGAGGAAGGCTTGCATCTTTTTCGCTAGCGTTTCTTTTTTTCGGCCTTGGTCTGGCAGTCGATGCACATGAACGCATACGGCAACGCTTCGAGCCGGCTTTCGGGAATCTGCTTTCCGCAAGCTAGGCAAAGTCCGTACTTGCCCTGCTGAATCCTCGTGAGCGCGTTGTTTATAAGCTGCAAGCGGTTCGCGTCCTGCACTCCGAGCGAATCTATCATGTTGCGATCCACGGCGTCGCTCGCCACGTCGATTTCGTCGCCGGATTCCACCTTGGAAACCAATTCCTTGAATTCCACGTTGCGCGAAGCCAACGCCTCGAGAATCTGATTGCGCTGTTCGATCAGATTTTCCTTCATTTTATTGATAAAAGACTGTTTCAATTTTTCTTCTCCAAATCTTGACAAAAGTCGTTTTATATAAGATACTAAAATATCACCAAAAAAATCAAGTTTTTTTTGGACTTTTTTTATTTTTTTTGCGAATTTGTCGCGCACAAAAAAAGGAGAAATCGTGGCAAAAGAAGAAGCGATTGAAGTGGAAGGACTTGTAAAAGAAGCCCTGCCGAACACGATGTTCCGAGTGGAACTCAAAAACGGACATGTAATCATGGCGCACCTTTCGGGAAAAATGCGGAAGCATTACATCAGGATTGTGCCGGGAGACAGCGTGAAAGTCGCGCTTTCCCCATACGATTTGGACAAAGGAAGAATCATTTTCCGCCAACGCTAGGCGCGGCCTAATTCTTTCCTTTTGCGAAAAGCGCGCGAAGTCCTTTGCCGATTCCGGAGAATCCGTTCGCGATGGCGGCGATGCTCAGTATCGGGCCGATCGGGAAAATAATCCACGAAAATCGCAGCGACCAAATTCCAAGCATTGCGACGAACGCTTTTACAAAAATCATTCCCAACGCCTGGCTGCGCGAAATCGGCTCGTCGTATTCCTTTTGGCTCGAATACGAATAGTTCCACTGTCCGCCATAATTCGCCCATTCGGAAAATGGGTCGTAGGACTCGCCGTTCGTTCCGTTGGCAGAACCGCCTCGATAATATCCTCCGAATCCGCCAAAAGGATTGTAGCCGTATGCGCCATAGCCTTGGCTTTGCGAGCCTGCGCTTCCATTGTACATGCCGGCATCATATTGCGCGCGCTTTGAAGTGTCGCTCAAAACCGAATACGCTTCGTTGATTTTCTTGAATTTTTCTTCCGCGGACTTGTCGCCCGAATTCCTGTCAGGATGATATTTGAAAGCGAGATTGCGATACGCCTTTTTTATTTCGTCTTCCGTCGCGCCCTTTGAGATTCCCAGCGTCGCATAATAATCGTCCATACAATAATAATAACGAATTTCGGGCGAAAAGGCAACACGAAAAGGCGAAATTTCTCATTGCCGAACGACGACCCAAGTTGCGCCGCTTCCGCCCATAGTTTTGTCCGCGCGGCCGAACTGCCCGAGCCGCGAATCCGCCTCGATGAAATCTCGCACAAGCGCAGAAAGCACGCCGTCGCCGGCCTGCGAATGGATTCCCTTTCCGTGGACGACGAGGATTTTCCGCAAGCCGCGCCGCTTCGCGTTCGCCACGAAAATGTCCAAAGCCTTCCGCGCCTCTTCCTGCGTGAGTCCGTGCAAGTCAATCGTATCCTGCGGCTGCAATTTTTTCACATACTCGCTGTCGCGCATTTTTTCGCGCTCTTCGAATTTCTCGCGCTGAGCGTCCTTGTCGAAAATATCGTGCGCGTCGTTTCCGAAAGATTTTTCCCACTGATTCAAAATGTCGCCGAAATCCTTTTTCACTTTTTTATCCTCGCTTTTTTAAAATTCAAAATTGTCGCCTGAGTTTTTTTTGAAGCCCCTTACGAACGCTCGTCTTCGCGAGTTTCGCTTACGAAACTGCAAGCGCAGGCTTCAAAAAGCGAATTTCCCAAAACGAAATTCATTTTATCAAAATCAAATTTTCTTTTTTTATCCAGCCGCCGCTTTCATTGTATTCGATAAAATACCAATTGTCAATTTCCTGCCGAACGAGAACGCGGCTTGCGACAACGGCGGCCGCTTTTGAGACCACCGAATTTTCGGGCACAGGATAAATTTCGCCGCCAACGACAATTCCGTGCCGCGCAGAAATTTTCGATGAAAGCGCGAACGCAAAAATCGCAAGAAAAAGAGCGAACGCGAAAAATGCAAAAGCGAATTTTTTCTTTCGCAAAAAAATCATGGACAAAGAAAGCGCGGCGAAAAAAGCCGCCGCCGAAACAATCAAAATAAAAAACGGAAAACTTTCTTCATTCGGCGTGTTTTCCATTCCGGCGGAAATTTCTGCGGCGGCTCGCTCGACGCGAATTTTATTTTGAAAAAGCGAATGCCTTTCCTGCGAACGCAACCGCGCGATTTTTGAAAGCGCGTCAAATTCGGGCGCGGCATTTTCAAAGCCTTCGTTTTCTTCGCCGCTTTCCGAAACGAAAGCGTCCTCGAAAATTTTCTCGGCGTTCGAAAAAGAATCTTCCAGAACGCTTTTTTTCGCGCCTCGCTTTTGCGGAATTATTTTCACAACGCAATCAGGCGTTTCAAGAAGAAGTTTTTGTCCCGAATATGATTCGGCTGCAATTTTAATTTTCGGCAAAGAAGCATTTCCTTTCGCAAGCGGCGTCCATTCAAATTGCGCTACAGGAATTTTTTTTGAAAACTGCATCGAAGATTTCAAATCGGACGGAATTTCAAAACGCCGCAATTCCTTGAAAATCGAATCCTTCGGAAGCGTCCACGAAACTTGCCCCAAAGCCGCCGCGTACTGAACGCAAAGCGTGAATCGAAAAGCCGCGCCTTGCACAAGCGAAAGATTCGGAAAAGAAAAATCGTCGCTTGAAAAAGTCTCGCCGCTTTCAAAAACTAAAATCGCGCGCGGCAAAACCGTCTGCGGATTTTGCAAAACTTTGATTTCAGAAAAGGCGGCAATTTTTTTCTTGCCATTCACAAAAAGAGAAATCGGCGGCAAAGAAAAAATTCCTTCATCTTTAAAACTCAAGTTCAATTCGATTTGCGTGCCGTGCCCAGAATTCGGCGAAGAAAAATTTTCGCTGCGCGACGAAACGAAGATAATGTTTTCGGGAAAAGTCGGAAGAACAATTCGCACGTCGGATGATTCAACTTCTGGAACGAACAATTTGAAAAGTGAATCTTGATTCACGAAAAAAAATTCTTCGTCCGCCTCAAAAAAATAATTTTCACTCGAAGCGACTTTTTCGGCGCGACGAGAATTTTGCGCGAAATTTTTTTGAGAAAATAAAATCGAAACAAAAACTAATAGTCCAAACTTTGCGATTTTTTTGGTTCGTCCTGCAAATTTTTCCATTGACTTTTTTCGTTCTCCCTAATCATATTGAAAACAGAATTTTCCAAAAGCGAATCTTCTTCGCTTCCTTCCTGCGCTCCCGCAAAATTTTGCTCGGCTTCGTTGGCTCGTCCCGAATTGCGCTTTTGCGAAAGCTCCAAATTTATTTTCGCGTTCAGATTTCCGCCGTCCACAAGCAAAGCGTTCTTGAAAAATTCCTCCGCCTTTTCATGTTCGCCGTTTCGATGTGCGATTATTCCGGCGTTGTAAAAAGCCGCAAAACGAATTTGCGCGGGCGCGTCGGATGAAATCGCGCTGATTTTTTCGAGCGCGGCGGCGTTTTCATTTTGCGCAAGATATGTCGAAGAAATTCCATAGAGCGCGTATTGCGAAATCAAGTCGTCGCCGTTTTCCCGCGCGTCCGAAAGGCTTTGCGAAAATTTCGCGACGGCCTCGTCATAATCTTTTTGATGCCACGCCCAAGTCGCCTCGAGAATTTTTTTCGACTCGTCGAATTTCGCGGAGCACGAAAAAAAAGGAAAAATCAAAATTGAAATGGCGAGCGTTTCCTTGAACGAAGGCAAATTGAATTCGCTTACAAAAAAACTCAAGCAGAAAAAAATTATCGCAACCAAAATGAAAAATCCGTGGCGGGAATGCGGACGCGTTTCATAGGCGAGCGAAACATTTTCTTGCGACGAATCGAAATCTTTTTTCGCGAAAAAATTATTCACGGAAGAAAGAAGCGCGACTGCGGAGCCGGGCTTTGAAGCGTCCACGAATTTTGCGGACGCGCCTTTGAAAAACGAAAAGCCTTGTTCGCCGAAATTTTTCTTGTTGACTTCATCGACAAGCTTTCGGATTTTTTCCGAACGCATAGCGGTCTTCACGGGAGTTTCGCCGTCGCCCGAAATGATTTCAATTTCACTCTCGCTTCCAAATCCGATTATGACGACGCTCACGCCATGGCGCAAAGACGAATTCAGCGCGGACGAAAGCGAAGACGCGGTTTCCTCGCCGTCAGTGAAAAGCCAAATCGCGCATTCCTTCGAGCTATTGCTCGGAAAAGATTTTAGCGCGGCGTTCACGCCTTCGCCCAAATCGCTTCCCGCCGAAGAAATCATTGTGGGCGAAAGCGTTTCAATCAAATTGAACACGGCGTTCAAATCTTCCGTCAACGGAATCGCGAGCACACCGCTTCCCTTCGCCAAAACAGCGCTCACGGCAGAACCTTCGAGCGATTCCAAAAGTTTTTTCGCATAGGACTGCGAGGCTTCGAGGCGGGAAAAATTCCCCGGCATGTCGCGGGCGGTCATGCTGTACGAAATGTCGAACACGAACGAAATCGCGCTTCCGTTTTTTTGCACTGGCGTGGAAATCGTTCCCCACGAAATTCCAGAATATGCCAAAACGAGGGCGCACCACGCGACGCACCTTAAAATGATTCGCGCGGCGACTCGCATTTTTATTTTTTTAAAATCGAACGTAGAATTTGTTTCGCAGGATTTTGGCAGCACGAAAAAAATCTTTTTGTAAACGACGGCGTAATAAATCAAAACTGGTATTAATACCAGAATCGCATACAACGCCCACGGACGCTCAATGGCAAAATTCATATAGACTCCAACAAGAATTTTCTAATATAATTCCTTCAGCAAAAATCGACGCACAATCCACGCCGCGGCAAAACAAAAAATCGCACCGAGCAAAAATTTGTCATAATAAAAAGTGTCGATGTTCCTGATGTAATAACTTTGCACGACTTCCTGTCGCTTGGCGATTGAGGAAAGCGCGGACGACAACGCCGCCACGGATTCCACGCCGTAATATCGCCCGCCCAAATCCGCCGCCAATTTTTCGAGCGGCGCGCTGTCGAACGAAGAATCCAAATATCCCGAATAAGATTTTCCACTTCGCGGATCTTGGTAGTCGAGAGGAACAGAACCGCGCGTCCCGATTCCCAAAGCGTAAAGCGTGATTCCATTTTTTGCGGCAAGACGCGCCGCAGTTTCAGGATGAATTTCGCCGGCATTGTTTTCGCCGTCAGTCAAAAGCACGATGCATTTTCGAAGCGCCTTCGATTTGCTCAAATGAAAAACGGCAAGCGAAATTCCCATTCCAATCGCAGTGCCGTCACCCATTTCACCGAGCGAAATTGAATCGATTCGGCTTTTAAAATATTCATAATCAATCGTGCTCGGCACCACAAGCGCGGCTTCGCTTCCCATCGAGACAAGTCCGTAAGATGCGCCAGAATTGCTTTGCGTCAAAATTCCAATCGCGTCTTTCGCCGCTTCAATTCGTCGCATTCCATTGATGTCACGCGCCGCCATCGAAGGGCTTGTGTCCAGCACAAAAAGAATGTCCGCGCCGCGAGTCGTGTAGACGCGCTCTTCGCTGTGGAAAGTCGGCTCCGCCAACGCCGCCACGCAAAGCACGAACGCAGAAAAAATCAACAGGCTTGAAGTCGCCGAAACAAAACGAAAGAATTTATTGTGCCAAGAAAATTCAAATCCGTTCCAATCGGCAAACGCTAGCGGAAAACTTATATGCGAAAAAAGCCCGATTTTTTTCAGCGCGTAAAAAAAAGGCAAGGCGAGCAAAATCAAAAACGCGGCAGGATTCATAAAACTAAAACTCATCGCTTCTTCCATAAAAAGTCAAGAAGAAAGGCTAAACTTTCGATTGACTTTTTAAGCCACTTCGCAATGAAATGAGAAGTGACAATTGATATGCAAGTTTCCAACGGAAACTTGTCATGATAAAAACGTCGCGCCATTTGTGCGGTGCTTTTATCACAACCTATTTTATTCGCGCAAGTCGCCTTCGAAAATTTTCACGGCCTTCGCAATAGTCGCCGTCAGCGACTTTCTTTCTCCATGCGCCAAATTCGCTTCGTGCTCCGCCTTCGGCTCGCGACTTTCATCGAGCGAACCATGCGCATAGCGAATGTAGTCGGTGCGAATGAACGCCGAAGTCAAATCGTCGAGAACCGGAAAAACGAAATCTGGAATTTCGCCGAGAAAAATTTTTTGAAAAGCCTGGGGCATTCCAAGCGCAGATTCGGATTCGAACGGAAAGTCAAACCGGAACGAAAGATATGCGCGTGTCACGTTTTGCAATCTGGCGCAAAATTCGATGTCGGACAAATTTTGATTGCGCAAAAGTTTTTTCAATTTTCGCAAGGTTATAATAGAATTGCGGCGGCGAAGCCTTCGAATTTTCATCTGCGAAAACCATCGCTTCAAATCGTGGAATTTCAAAAGCGCGCGAAAAATCGCCGCAAGGAAAATCACCGCCACGACGACCAACGCAAAAATCACATAACTCGTTCCCGGTATCATCAGCGGCGGAAGCGGTCCTTGAATTTCCGCGCGTCCAGTTTTTTCCACGACGGATTTTATTTCAATCGGCGAAAGCGAAATATTGAAAGAAAAATTTTCGTCGATGGCAGCCTCGTCAAAATTCAAAGCCGAATACAAGTTGAACTGGGGAAATGAAATCGTGCCAGTGCGCCACGGAATGAATTTCAAGGCGAAAGTAAAATCATCGCCACGCCGAAAAAAACGCGCGCTTTTTACGACGAGCGCGTCCGAAATATTTTCAAACGGAATTTTCTCGACATTGATTTCCATTTCAAAATTTTCTTCGGCAGGAATTTTCAAATCCAATTTAAAATTGTAGCGGATTTCAGCAACATCGCCGACGTACACTTCAAGCGGAACGAGAGTTTGCGAAATGTCCGACGCGTTTTGCGAAAAAACAAAATTCGGGCAAAAGAAAATTGCCATGAAAAAAAAAGTTAAAAATTTTCTTTGCATCACGATTCCCTTTTCCTTGAAAAAAAATCAGAAAGAATCGCGAGCGAATCATCAGCCGTGGAAACTGAAAGCGGAACGCCGCCTCGCCGCGCCACCAAAGTGCGCCATCGTTTTTCGCGCATCAAAAAATCTTCGCGCCATTTGTTTTGAAAATTTTTTGAAAAAGTCGGAAAAAGTTTTTTCGCGCCGCTTTCTGCTTCCCTGAAAAAAATCGTTCCCACTTCGGGCAAAGACGAATCAATCGCGTCGGAAATTTTCAGCGCAACAATGTCGTGCTTGGAAGCCAAAATCGCGAATGGATTTTCCCAGTCGCCCACACGAAAATCCGAAATGACAAAGACGAGCGAACGTTTTTTCAAAATCTTGCATGCGCCTTGCAAAGCTTTTTCCAAAACCGAGCCGCGAGATTTTTTTGGAAACGTGTCCAAATGCGAAAGCAAAAGCATCGTGTGGTCCTGCCCAGTTTTCGGCGCAATTGCGAATTCCACTTCGCCAGAAAACAAAACCGCGCCCACAGGATTTGAATTGTGCTCCGCGCTCAAAGCCAAAAGCGCGGCGATTTCTGAAGCCGCTTCAAGTCGAGTTCGCGCCGCAGAAAACGCCTGCATCGAAAGCGAACGATCGACGATTAGAAAAATTTGAAGTTCGCGCTCTTCGTCGAAAATTTTTACAAAAGGCTTCGCGCTTCGAGCCGTGACATTCCAATCAATCGCGCGAACGTCGTCGCCTCGCAAATATTCGCGCACGCCCGAAAATTCCACTCCGCGTCCCCGATACAAAGAACGGAACGCGCCGCTTTGCATCGCACTCGCTAGTGAGGCAGTGGCAATTCTCAAATGCGAAGCGCGTTTTACAAGCGTCGCCTTGTCGGAAATTAAATTCTGTTCCACAAAAAAAACATTTCCCAATAAATTTAAATCTTCAAAAATCTCAAAGCCGCGCAATC
>CAZZFL010000055.1:0-8934 GCA_964653395.1 uncultured Treponema sp.
GGAAAACTTGACACGCTGATTCCGCAAGTGATAAAAGAATTCTCGAAAATATTCAGTTCTTAAAAAAATAATTCTCGCAAACGAAAATCCGCAACGAACGAGCGACATTCAATTCGGCTTGATTGATTTTTGGACGGATTCCATATCAATTTTCGATTTTTTTCAAAAAAAAGTTTCGCTTGGCACGATTCTTGCACAAACAACTTCATCAAATAAAAAGGAGTTGCGAATGAAGAAGAACGAACTGGACTCCCTGCCGGAACAAGTCGCGCTGGGAAAAATCGGCAAAAATCAGGCGGCGATGAAAGTGTTGGAAATTCTCTACACAAATCCCGCCAGATTCGGATTGCAGACGATGGACGAGGATGAAAGGAGCGAATTCCTGCTGGAAGCGCTTCCAAAATTCGAGGCGATGCTCGAGCGGCACAACGAACGGATAAGTCCGTTCGGCGCGTACCTATTCCATTCTATTCCAGGAATGAAAATCACTTGGGCGAAGAAAAGAATCGAGGACGCACGCGGCGAAAAGGCGATGAAAAATTCGATGGAAGAAACATTCACGAGCGGCGAAGAAAGAACTTTGCTCGAAGTGGCAATTCCGGCACGGCGCGTCGCGCAACGCCGCAGGATTCAGACGGAAGCTTTTCCGAACGCAAGCAGAATTTCGGCGCACAAAAAAGAAGATGTCCGCGACATCAGAAAAATTTTTGCAAAACATGGACGAGCCGCAATCGCGCAGAATCATCTTCACGAAAAACGATCGGCATTGGTGCTCGCGCTGAAATCCGCATGGTACATGGACGACAAACAAATCGAAAAAATCAGCGATTTCTGCGGATGTCCGAAAGAAATTTTCATGAAAAAAGTCCACGACGTGCGGAACAAACTCGTCGAAAAAAGCGAACGCCACGAAACGCTCGTACAAAAGCGCGATAAGGCGTGGTTTTTCATTTGCAAATATAGAGAAGAAATTTCACAGATGAAAAAAGGCAGCGTGGAATACGAAAAATGTAAGCGCAAACTGAACTACCAATTGAACGCATGGAAAAGGAAAAACCGAATGCTGCAAAAATGCAACTATCGGATTTCCGCCGACAATGAAACTGTCGCAAAAGCCCTCAACGTGAGCGCGCACAAAGTTTCCACCTACCTGAACTACGCAAGGAAAATGGCTCAGGAAAAAGAAGCGGCGAGCTGAGCGGCAATGGCGCGCGCGACCTTTCCCCGATGAGAAATGGCATTCTTTTCATCGGGCGAAAGTTCCGCCACGGTTCGTCCGCCCATATACGGAAGTTCCACAATCGGATCGTAGCCGAAGCCGCCCTCCCCGCGAGCGCGCGCAAGGCTTTCCACGAGCGCGCCTTCCATTGTTTCCTGCGCTATGAAAAAGCGTTCGGGCGCGAACAAAAGCACCATCGAGCAAACATAGCGGCACGAACGCGCGCCGTTCGGAAAAAGCGAAGCGTCAATTCCAAGCGAGATTTTCGCCGAAACTTGCTCAAGCAAAAGCCGATTCTGTTCGTCCTGCGGGATTTTCTTTCCGTCCGGAAGTCCGCGCATAAAGTTCGAGCCAGCGTAGCGAGAGGAAAAAATTCCAGGCGCGCCGTCCAACGCGTCCACGCAAAGCCCAGAATCATCGGCGATCACAGGCGCGCGCACTATTTTCCAAAGTTCACGCGCCTTTATCATAGAATTTTCATAGAAAGTTTCGCCCGTTTCATCAGGCTCAAATTCGATTTTCTCGTCGCCCGGAACCACCACTTCAAAGCCGCGCAGGATTTCCTGAAATTCGCGTTTTTTGGCTAGATTTCCCGTGGCCAAATAAATTTTCATGGCGCAATGATAGCATTTTTTCAAGTGAATTTCAAGTCCATTCCAAATTTTCCAAAGCGCATTCCGACAATTTCCCGAAAAATCGCGCTTTTTTTCCAAAATTTCAGTTCATTTCCGATGAAATTTCAAAAAAAATCAGAATTTTCGCAATTTTTTTGAAAAAAATTTAAAAAAATGCAAAAATTTTAGAAAAAACGCTAAAGTTTTTCCGCCACCCTGCCGAAAATAAAAACGAAGAGTTATGAAGAAAAAAAGCCTCGTATGAGGCCGACTTCAAGCGATTCAGTATAAAAATGCGTGGATGTAGCCTTGTTATGCGGAAACGCATTTTTATATTTTGGGCAAAAAGGATTTTGCCTTATGTCGGCGCGGAATTCTTCGCGGCGACGCTACATATTTCCAAGGAGGAAATACCATGGTTATCAACCACAACATGTCGGCAATGTTTGCCAATCGTCAGCTCGGAGTCACGGGCTTGAGTCTCTCAAAAGACATGGAAAAACTCTCATCGGGCGAAAGAATCAACCGCGCCGGTGACGACGCTTCTGGACTCGCAGTTTCTGAAAAAATGCGCGCGCAAATCCGCGGATTGAATCAGGCCAGCCAGAACGCGCAGAACGGAATCAGCTTCATTCAGACCACTGAAGGCTACTTGCAGGAAACCACCGACATCATGCAGCGCATCAGGCAGCTCGCCGTTCAGTCTTCAAACGGAATCTATTCTGACGAAGACCGCATGCAGATTCAAGTGGAAGTGAGCGCGCTCGTTTCCGAAGTTGACCGCATCGCAAGCTCAGCCCAGTTCAACGGAATGAACATGCTCACAGGTCGATTCGCGCAGTCTACAGGCGAAAACGTCGTAACAGGCTCAATGTGGTTCCACATTGGCGCGAATATGGATCAGCGCATGCAGGTGTTCATCGGAACCATGACGGCGGAAGCGCTTGGAGTTCGCGAGCTCGGAACAGGAACAAAACTTTCTTTGGCCGCTCCGGATGACGCAAACCGCGCAATCGGCACAATCGACGCGGCTTTGACAAAAATCAACAAGCAGCGCGCGGATCTCGGCGCATACCAGAACCGCATGGAATATGCCGTGAAAGGTTTGGACATCTCCGCCGAGAATCTTCAGGCCTCCGAAAGCCGCATCCGCGACACGGACATGGCAAGCCAGATGGTCGAATTCACGAAGAATTCAGTCCTTCAGCAGGCCGGCACCGCGATGCTCGCGCAGGCGAACTCTCAGAGCCAGAACGTCCTCTCGCTGTTGAGATAGCCGACTTTTAGAAGAGGATTGGGGCGAAGTACGGCGCAAATCGCACAAACCGCGAGTCAGCCATGCTTCGCCACAAATGCGCGGAAAAGTTTTTTTCCAAGTTGAAGACTGACGTTTTTTCTTGGAAGAAAATTTGAAAGGCGCGAAAATTCACAAGCCGAATCCGCGCAAACACACCAATCCTCTTCAATAAAAGGTTCGCCGCTTTAACAAGCGGCTATTTTTGCAAAAAAAAGCGGATTTTTTGCCCTGCCCTACTTTACAAATCATCGAAATCCGCTTAAAATAAGAGTAAGAAAGCGTATTTTCAGTGCGCTTTGATCTTTGACAAAAAGCCAAATCCATGGCCGCAAGGCGGCAGGAAAAAGCGTTTCAGGCACAACGCCATCGTAAGTTTGGAATGCTTTTTCCTGCCGAAAGGGACTGAAACCTGTGCCGGGGGCGCAAAAACCGGCCTTGCCCGCTTAAGGCAGCAGGCGTCGCACGAAGCGATGTCGTACAAAAAACATGGAGGGCTTAAAATGATTATCAATCACAACATGAGTGCAATGTTTGCCAATCGCACGCTGGGCGTTTCCAACGAAGCGATTATGGGAAACATCGAAAAGCTCAGTTCCGGCGAGCAAATCAACCGCGCAGGAGACGACGCTTCTGGACTCGCAGTTTCAGAAAAAATGCGTGCGCAAATTCGCGGATTGAATCAAGCGAACAGGAATATGCAAAACGGAGTTTCGTTCATTCAGACTACAGAAGGATATTTGCAGGAAACTACGGATATTCTTCAGCGCGTGCGTGAACTTGCAGTGCAGTCTGCCAACGGAATTTATTCTGAGGAAGACCGAATGCAGATTCAGGTGGAAGTTTCGCAGCTTGTGGCCGAAGTCGATCGCGTTGCAAGCCAGGCTCAGTTCAACGGAATGAATTTGCTTACGGGCAGATTCGCCGAAGGCGGAGAGTCTAACGGAATTTCTTTCCACATTGGAGCGAATATGGATCAAAATGTTCGCGCCTATGTTGGCGACATGTCGGCGACTTCTCTTGGGCTTAAAGGATCGCAGGGCGATGAAGAGCAGATCAACATTGCCAGTAGCGACAGTGCCAATTCTGCCATCGGCACAATTGACGAAGCACTCAAAGTTATCAACAAGCAGCGCGCGGATCTTGGTGCATACCAGAACCGCTTCGAGATGGCTTCAAAAGGAATCGCTGTTGCTGCCGAAAACCTTCAGGCCTCCGAAAGCCGCATTCGCGACACGGACATGGCTTCTGAAATGGTCGAGTACACGAAGAACCAGATTCTCACACAGTCTGGAACCGCGATGCTCGCTCAGGCAAACTCACAATCTCAGAACGTGCTCGCGCTCTTGAGATAGCATCTGTCCGAAGAGATCACTGGATGTCGTCTTTTCGGAAAAGAAAAACGGAGGAAAGGATGGTGCGCCCCTTTCTTTCCTCCAACTTTGGAAATTACGAATTTTTCGAACAAGGGGGAAAATTCGCGAAACATCGTCTTCTGAAACAAGGGCAGAAGGCACAGCGCGGATTTCGCTTCAATGCGGATTCGCAAATTAAGGAGGAACGCCTATGAACATCAGCGGCATAGGTCAGTCTTTGGCAACGGATGGCCAGAAGCACTACAGTTCCGTCCCGCTAAAAACGGCTGGTACAGGAAGTGTAGAACAGCAGCTCAATATCGCGAACGGCTCCAGAGTCGTACAAAATCTTGAGCAAGACATGGCACAAGCCCAAGCCAATGCCCAACAGCTTCAGCGGCTGTCGGATCAGGTGATGGGTTGCAAGCTTCAGTTTTCCGTAAACAAGGAACTGGGCAGCGTTGTCGTAAGAGTGGTAGAGAACGGCACCAACAAGGTGATCAAGGAAATACCATCGGAAGATATGCAGAGGATAAAAATCAGCATGCGAAAGACCATGGGTCTTTTGTTTGACAAAATGATTTGAAATTGGGTGGGAGGCATATCGGTTTTTAGACCATCGAGGTTGCATGGCAGGTATAAATATACCGGGGGTCAACGACAAGTATAAGACCAATGATCTCGTGGAAGGTCTGATGAAAGTAGAGCGCATCCCGCTTACAAGGGAGCAGGATACGCTTGAATCTTACAAAACGCAGCAAAATGCGTGGCGTGACATAAATCAGAAAATGTCATCTCTGCGGGACAGCGTAAAAGCACTTTATTCGTATGACAACCCTTTCAACAACAAATTGGCCTCATCAAGCGACGAATTCGCAATAACAGCGGACGCAACTCGCGACGCTTCGTATTCTTCTTTTAAAATTGACGTAATCACTCCGGCCACGGCGGACAGGATTCTTTCCAAGGAAATCGAAAAGAACGAAACCGTTCCGGAAGGCACATATACATTCAAAATCGGCGAAAAGAACATTTCATTCAAATGGCGTGGCGGCAAAGTCGAAGATTTCATCAATTCGCTAAACAAGCGCGGCGCGGATGTCATAAAGGCTTCACTCATCGGCGTGAACAAGGGAAAAAAAGCCCTTTTGATTGAATCTTTGAAAACTGGCGCGGAAAATCGGCTTGTTTTCGAGGACGACGCCCTCAAATTCGCGCTGGAAAAGGAAATGGTGCGAAAAGTCGCATCCAAATCCAGCACATTCGGCACGCGCAATTCAGAGCTTTCTTCCCTCGCCGCTTCGGACGAAATTTTGCAGGACGGGATGCCGGAACTCAGCGTGAACGCAGTTCGCGCTTCGTCAAACGGAATCGTCGTAGAACCTCGAGGCGGCGCGCAAATTGAAATCCCGTCAAGCATAAAAGGCAATCAAAATTCACGGATTGAATTCTCCTTGAGCGCGAGACAAGTGGATGACATCACAAAGGCAATCAACGAAGGAATTTCGGCAGAACCTGACATTCCGGACGCGGGCGGAATCACGTTCGGCGACGTAAGCGTAAAAAACGAAAAGTCGCAAACTGGCACGGACAACTCGTCCGCTCCAAAAGTTCCGCGAAAACCGCTCGACGAAATACGCAGCGATTCCGTGCTTTATGCGATTTCGGACGACGGAACGGAAAAAGAAATTCCGCTCGATTCTTCGGTTTGGAATCTTGACGGGACTGAAAAAAAAGTTTCGATTGACGCGAAAAATTTTCCGGGACTTTCGGCAATCGCAATAAAAAACAAAAATACCGGCGTGGAAATTTCGCTCGGCGAAATGACGGCGTTCGACGCAAAAAAGGATTTGGGGTTCGAGCCGATTCACGCGGTGAGCGAGGCAGGCGACGCGGTGCTGAAATACGAGGGAATCACGATTACGCGGCCGGAAAACAAAATCGACGACATTGTTCCCGGCGTAACGCTCCATGTGAACCAAAAGACCGATCGCACTGCCACAATCGCGATTGAGCCTGATACCGAAAGCGCAAAAAACGCGCTGATAAATTTCGTGGGCAAGTACAACCAAATCGTAGCGGAAATGAACGTGCTTTCGCAAAACAAGCCTGAAATTATAAACGAACTTGACTATCTGAGCGCGGACGAACGCGCGGACTACGAAAAAAAACTTGGGCTTTTTTTCAACGACTTTACAATTTCCAGCGCGAAAGGCTCAATGCAGCAAATCATTTCCTCGCAATACAAGTTTTCCGACAACGCCGCAATAACGATGCTTTCGCAAATCGGAATAAGCACGAACGCCACGAATTTTTCTGGCTACAATCCGGGAAAAATGCGCGGCTATCTTGAAATCGACGAAAAAAAACTCGACGAAAATTTGCGCGACAATCTCGATGACATTCGGCGCATTTTCGGCTACGATACGGACGGCGATCTCATAATTGACGACGGAATCGGTTTTCTAATCGACAAGCAGCTCACAAGTTACGTCCAGACTGGCGGAATTCTTGCCAGCAAAACGAGCGTCCTTGACAGGCAAATCGACGCTTCGCAAAAGAAAATCGCGCGGCTTGAAACTCAACTCGACAAAAAGGAAGCCGACTTGCGCAACAAATACGGTCAGATGGAAGGCACGCTGAACAGCCTTGAAAGTCAGCAGGATTCAATTACGAATTTTACGCGACAGCAGCAGAACAATAGGAATTAGTCTGAGTTTTCAGAAATGACATAAGTTGGAAGCCGGTCGAATTTTTGGAAAATCGTTCAAGGCTTTTATTTTGGAGGGGAAGATGGAATTCTATCTCAATGGCGAACGGCTTGACATAACGCTCGAAGGCGAAAAAACCGTGGGCGATGTCTTGCGTTCGTTCGAAAAGACGGCGCAGGAAAATCATTGCGCCACAATAGCAATCCAAATTGACGGGAAAAAAATTGACGCGGAAGAATTCGACAAGGCGGCGGAACAGGAATTGCGCGACGATACGCGAATTGAACTCACGGCAGTATCGCAGGATTCGGTGGCGAAGGCGTTCAAGAATTCATCGGCGGAAATCAGCGAAACTGTGGAACTTCTTTTAGAACTGCCTGCGCTGCTACAAAGCGGAAGCAATTCCAAGGCGAAAGATTCCATAACCCGGCTTGCGGACGCGGTGGACAATTTCTGCCATGTCACGGCGCTTTCCTCGCTTTTTCCGGAAAAATTCGGAAAAATCAGCGTGGAAGGAAAAAACCTTTCGGATTTTTTTGCCGATTTCACGCCAGTATTCAATGATTTGAACGGCGCGATGGAAAGCGGCGACACGGTGCTTTTGGGCGACCTTGCCGAATACGAAATCAGCCCACGGCTCAAGGCTTTGGCGGCCGCCGTAAAGGATTTGTAATATGGACGGACTTACTGGAACAGGCTCACCTCTCGAAGCGCGACAATCTCCCATCCCCTACACCGTTTTGTTCGGGGCGATGGTCATAATAGGAATTTTTTTCGTCATTTGGATTCTTGTCAAACTGATTCAAAAATATAAAAAGTCGCCGTCATACATCGAAAAGCAGAAGCAGCGTCCCACCGCGCTCAGAGATGTTCAGGCACTTGCAAAAAAAATCAACCTTTCGCGCGCAGAAGCAAACCTTCTTTTCAACATTTGCCGCCGCGAAAAAACCAAAAATATTTTTTACAATTGGTCCGACAAGGACGCGCTCGACAAAACGTTCAAATCGGAATTCTTGCGACTTAGAACAAAAGGCGTTTCCGACGAGGAACTTGAGGCACTTTTCAAGCTACGAAATCATCTGGAACGCATCCTCACTTTGAAAAAAGCGATTTCATCTTCGCATCATATTTCAGTTGGCGAAATTTTGGAATTCGCCGCAGGACCGAAAAGAATCAATCTGAAAATCATAAAAAACGAAAAAGACAATATGACGCTCGAAATTCCCGAAGATTTCGAAAAAGCGCAATATTGTCCAAAGCCGCTCACAAAAATCATGCTCACGTACCATTCGGCGCAAAAATTGAAGTACGTTATTTCCACGCGCGTCGTGCGCTACCAAACAGGACTTGACGGCAAAAGGCAAATGGTCATCCAGCATTCGAACACGATTTCAATGCAAAGCCGCCGGCGTTACAAACGAGCCGCGCTCGAAGTGGAATGCACTTTCAGCGCAGTGAGCGAAATTCTTGGAAAGGGCGGCACGATTTCGTATTCGCCCAAAGAAAACAAGTACAAAGGAAAACTCTTGAACATTTCGCCGGGCGGATGCAAACTCACCACAAAACTGCCAATCAAGCGCAACCAAAAGATTTGGATCGAAGTGAAGATTTCGGGATTCGAAAAGATTCAATGTTGCGGACTCATTGTCGGAATGAGGGAAAAGAACGATGTGTTCGTGCTGAATGTTTCTTTCCTTGACATTTCGGGAAAGCAGCGGAACGAAATTTTTTCTTATGTCTA
>CAZZFL010000056.1:0-8919 GCA_964653395.1 uncultured Treponema sp.
AAACTTCTTCAGGAAGGCACGACGGCCCTGCGCTGAAATTGAAAACTCTAGACATTTTTCACCTCTCTTTTATGTAGAAATCAAAACAAAGTTTCTGAACTTTCTTTATTCTATTGGATTTTGCAAAGTTATTCAATAAAAAAAGAGGCGGAAATTCCGCCTCTTTGAAAAGCCGCCTTATGGATTTAATTCTACTCGGCACAATTTGTATGGATTGTTTTTGATGAGTTTGTTAAGGAATTCCTGCGCTTCTTCGTATTCGTCAAGAATGGTTATGCCTTTGAGCGAAAAATCATCGCCTTCAAATTCATAGACGAGCGTTCCGATGTACAGAAAATTTTCGCCTTCGGGAACTTGAATATTGTAACTGATTGGAAGACGCAATTCCATTTTAGTGCTGCTATTGAAATAGTATGGCATATAATATCTGCCATCTTTATGTATGCTGTTTTTCGAAGTGATTCTTTTTTTATCAGAATCATCGAAAGGAATACACGTGCAAAAAAACTCTCCGTCAGCATAAAATATCTTATCGGCAGTGCCGAACGGGCTGTATATGCTATCCCTTTTGGCAAACTTGCTTCCAAAATCACGGAAAGTTTTCACGCGCTCTAAATCGCCATTGTATTTTACAATGATTTTTCCGACAACTCCAACGGCTCTTTCAAGGTTTTTAGATTTGGTAAAAAACTTTGAACCTCCGCCTATAACTAACCTTCCTGATGCTGTATCTATTGCATCTTCACCTGAGTCATAATAATATTTTTCTGCATTCACAGAAAAAACAGACAGCAAGCATATCAATGCTATTGCAATTCTTTTCATTCTGATTCTCCTTTGAGTTCGTCAATTCGCTTTTGAATCACTTCTTCCCAGCTAGTTTTTTTCAATTCCTTTTTCAGCACTTTAAGGCATTCCAATTCTTCTGCCTTCGGATCTGCGTCTGTCGCAATCCGCTCTCCTTCATCATCCGACTTCATAAAATCATACGAGCCGTAATAGTAAAGACCTGGCTTTGAAGGGATCCTGAAATCCCACATAGAACCTTTCAAAGTATAAAAACCGCCCTTATAATATGGCGCCTTCAAAAATTCCTTGACTACCTCTGTACATGTATATCCTACCATATAAAAGGAGCCGGGAGCGACAGGAGCCAAACAGAACACCGACTTGGACAAAAAGTCAGCATCTTGCCTGTCGGCCTGAAAACGCGAATCCATCTGAACAAAATTCATCACTTCTACTGGCACAATTTTCCCATACACGAGAACGGAATTCTCGGGCGTTCCTCGTTCGTCAGCCGTTTTCAGCAACTTTGACACGGGAACACTGTTTCCAAAGCCCAGCACTAGAAAGAGCAAGGCCGCCACCAACACATACTTTTTTTTCATTCCAAACCTCCTTATTTGTTTTAGAATGCAATTTTTGCGTATACTTTTAGTGTCTTGAATCCTTCATGAAGGCTTTTTTCATCATAGCCAATGTCTCCAAATTGATTTTGCCTTGAGTATTTGAATGAAACGCCAAGCCCGGGCTTTGCCTTATTGCCGAGATACAGGAACTCGATGCCGGCTTCTACAAAAAATCCCAAAACGCCCCAACCGTTATATCTTCCGGCATCTGCCCCGATTCGTCCCACGCAGCCCAAATTCATTTTTTCCGAAATGTTGAACGGAAGCCTTGCGATGAATCCAACGCCTCCCACATTAATTGATTTGTCTTCGAACGGAAAATGCTCAAACATAAATCCAAAGCCCGCGTAAGAAAAATGCCACAAGTCAAAATTTATATGAAATCCCAAATCTTTTTCAGGAACGCAAATCAAAAGTCCCGCGCTAAAATCAAAGCGGGTCGGAGCTTCAAAACGAGGGCTACTTGATTTTGATTTCGATTTTTCTTTGCTTTTTTCTTTGGCATTTTCTTTTTCCTTGTTTTTTTCAACGGGATTTTCATTGAAAGACACGCTGGCTATTTTCCACGAACCATTTTCCTTTGTCCAAAGCAATTTGACGGATTTGCTTCCGTCGCCCGATGCGAGAGAAAATTTGTATTTGTCGGAATCTTTTTCGCTCGAGACAATTTTAAAGGCTTCTTCATTTTCTTTGGGGCGGTGCTTTGCCCACATCTGATACGCGCTCGCGCAACGAAAGCCTTCCACCGGAAACTGCTCAAATTCGGCGGCGATGCGGCTTCTTTCCGAAGACGGCGCAAATTTCAGAACGTCAATGAAATCCTGTGTTCCGGTGTCCAACGCCATTTTGACGGAAATCATTTTTACGAGCGAAATGAAATCAGATTCGCCGTCATTCAAAATTGAAATGAATTGTTCCGCGCAATCACGGACATCTTTTTCTTCGGTTGCCGCGGTCTTTTGGCGAAAATTTTTTATAAACGCTAAAATGGCGGAAGCGGGAACTGCAAAATTGGTGTTCTGCCGATATGCGGCCTTCCATGTGTTTATGCCTACAACTTCATAGCCGACATTTTTTTTGGATGAGACAAGAAGAGGTCCGCCTGAATTTCCGCGGTCGATTTCCGCAGAATGCTGAATGACTACGGAAACGGACGGATCAATAAGTTCCTTTATGCGGGCGGATGCGTTTGTTACGACTCCTTTTCCAAGCTGCCAAACCGGCTCGCTTCCAAGTCCTGGAAATCCTGCGGACCAAACTTCCTGCCCGTCTTTGACAGCCGCTGAAGAAAATTGAAGCCCTCTTTTTAGGGATTCAGTTCCGTACCCCCCCCCATTGTTCGGTGGAAAGGCGAGAATTGCGAGGTCAATGTCTTCGCTCATTGCGACTACTGCCAAATCATTGTATGTTTCAGAATTTCCGTCTGAATTTTCAAATTCGATGCTCGCTGTGTCGGCTTCCATTATTACATGACGATTTGTCAGGACGTAAGTTTTTCCGTCGTCAGCCACATAGACAAAGCCCGAGCCAAATCCGCCCGCTAAATACGAATCAATGACCTTCGCGTAAGACGTGTATCCAGAGCCTCTTATTTTTTCGCGACAAACTTCCATTTGATTTATGAAGTCTTGAGAAAATTGCCCGCGGACAATTCCGACATGCGAACGAATTTGGGAATATGAATTCACTGCGAAAAATGAAATTAAAACGGCAAATGCAAAAATCTTTCTATGCAAAGATTTTCGTATTTGCGTTTCCTGCATTTTTTTGAAAGCAATCCGCGCATCACTTTTGCGCGGCAAACCATGAATCTTTTCCATATTAAAAGCCTCGAAAAATTTCTTTCGTCATATTTGTGAAAATCACAAAATCGAATTTATTTTAGCATTTCTTTGAAAGAAAGTCAAGTTTTTGGATGTTCTTGCCAACGACAACGAAAGTGCCGAAGCCTTTTTCGCAATTTTCTTTCGATTGCACATTTTGAAAATTTTTGCTACAATGTTTCGCAGAAATTTATAGGAGTGTGTTATGAGCAGCAATTTTCCGCTTTCGCACGAGCGGCTTGAAGATTTGGCGCGGCAATTTTCCACGCCGTTTTATATTTACGACGAGGCCGCGATTCGCGAGAACATGCGTGAGTTTTCCGAGGCGTTCAAAATCTTTCCGAAATTCACGGAGCATTTCGCGGTCAAAGCGTGCCCGAATCCTTACATTTTGAAAATCCTCGCGGACTGCGGATGCGGCGCGGATTGTTCGAGCCTTCCAGAACTCATGCTTTGCGAGACGAGCGGAATCACGGGCGAAAAAATTATTTTCACTTCAAACGAAACTCCGGCTGCCGAATTCGTTTTCGCGTTCGAGCATGGCGCGATTATAAATTTGGACGACATCACACACATTGATTTTCTGCGCGATTCGCTCGGCGGAAAATTTCCGGAACTGATTTGCTTTCGATACAATCCGGGGCCGCTCAAAGAAGGCAACGCGATTATCGGAAAGCCCGAGGAGGCAAAGTACGGACTCACGCGCGAGCAGATTTTCGAGGCGTACAAAAAATCGCGCGAATACGGAGCGAAGCGTTTCGGCTTGCACACGATGGTCGCGTCCAATGAATTGAATTCAGAATATTTTGTGGACACCGCGAAAATTCTTTTTGAACTTGCGATTGAATTGAAAAAAAATCTCGGCATAAAAATCGAATTCCTCGACTTGGGAGGGGGAATTGGAATTCCGTATCGTCCCGAACAAAAAAAAGTTCCGCTCGATTATGTCGCGCAAAAAATCCGCGCGCTCTACGACGAAATGATTGTTCCTGCCGGACTCGACGGGCTTGAGATAAAATGGGAATGTGGCCGCCCGATTACAGGACCTTACGGCTGGCTCGTCACGCGCGCGATTCACGAAAAAAATATTTATCGCAATTACATCGGAGTGGACGCGAGCATGGCGGATTTGATGCGGCCGGGAATGTACGGCGCGTATCACGAAGTGACCGTGAGCGGAAAGGAGGGGGCGGAAAAAAATCGCGTCTATGACGTGGTGGGAAGCCTTTGCGAAAACTGCGACAAATTCGCCGTTCAGCGCGAATTGCCGAAAATCGACATCGGCGATTTGCTCGTGATTCACGACGCGGGCGCGCACGGACGCGCGATGGGCTTCAACTACAACGGCAAGCTTCGTTGCGGAGAAATTCTTTTGCGCCCGGACGGATCTTTCAAAGAAATTCGTCGCCGCGAAACTGTCGAAGATTATTTTGCCACGCTCGATTTGGACGGAGTGAAGAATTTCAAATGAGCTTGAATTTGGAAGAGGCCCGGGGCACGAATATTTTGCTCGGCATTTTGGGCATCGTGTTCTCGTCATTTTGCTTTGCAGTGATGGGCGCGTTCGTTCATCTTGCGGGCGACTTGCCTTTTATGCAAAAAGCGTTTTTCAGAAATCTGATTTCGTTTTTCATAACGATTCCATTGCTCGTAAAAACGCACGAAAAAATTTACATTCCAAAAGGCTCGCTCAAATTCCTTTTTCTTCGCGCGGCGGTCGGCTCAATCGGAATCTTCGGAAATTTCTACGCCATCGACAGAATCCCGATTGCCGATGCCGCCATCTTGAACAGAATGTCGTCGTTCTTCGCGATTGTGTTCAGCTTGATTTTGCTCGGCGAAAAAATAAAGCTCGTTCCGCTGCTCGCGACGTTCGGCGCATTTTTCGGCGCGATGTTCGTGATCAAGCCTTCTTCAAATCTCATCGGATCGTTTCCGGCGTTCGTCGGATTTTTGGGCGGAATGGGCGCGGGATGCGCGTTCGCGTGCGTTCGAAAATTGGGCACGATGAAAATCAACGGAAGCATCGTCATCGCATTTTTTTCGGCGTTCTCGTGCTTGCTTTGCGTTCCTTTTATCATCGCGCATCATGCTCCGATGACGTTCGTTCAAGTTTTGATTTTGTTGGGGACCGGCCTTGCAGGATGCGGCGGACAATTCGGAATGACTTACGGATATTATCATGCGCCCGCCCGCGACATTTCGATTTTCGATTACACGCAAATAATTTTCAGCGCGGCTTTGGGTTATTTTTTGTTCCGCCAAATTCCGGATTTGCTCAGTTGGATTGGCTACGCGATTATAATTTCCATGGCCACAATCGTATTTTTGTACAATAAAAAAATCGGCGAATTCAACAAATAAAATTTCAAGAGGAAAAAATGAAAAACAAAAAAATTAAATTAAATCGCGCGAACATCGACGCAAGCCGAGTTCGGAATGATTGCGGATTTTCGACGCGCCGACATTTTTGCATTTTTATGCCTGCCTTGAAAATTATCGCGCTCGCTTTTTTTTGCGCTTTGAATTTTTCTTGCGCGAAAAATTCAAAGAAAATTTCTCAAGATGAATTTTTTTATCCTGAATATTTTCAGCTTGAAAACGGACTTTCAGTTTTCGTCAAGGAAGATCACAAAGTGCCGCTCGCATACATCGAGATTGCCGTCCGCGCGGGAGGTGTAACGCAGCGCAGCGACAACGCGGGAATTTTTCATTTGTACGAGCACATGATGTTCAAAGGAAATTCGCTTTATCCGAATTCCACGGCGGTGCAAAAGGCGATCGCCGACATGGGAATTGACGATTGGAACGGCACGACGGGCGAGCATTGCGTGAATTATTTTTTCACCGTGCCTTCGGCGCAGCTGGAAAACGGAATGCGATTTTGGAACGCCGCAATCCGCGAGCCGCTTTTGGACGAGACGGAATTTGAAGACGAAAAAAAAGTCGTCGTTTCGGAAATCACGGCGAAGCTCAATTCGCCCGGAACAATTTTGGGAAATTTTTTCCGCGAGACTTTTTTTCCTGTCGCGCCCTGGCAGCTCGATCCAAGCGGTTCGGCGGAGACAGTTCGGAACGCGACTCTTTCCGAATTGAAAAGCATGAAGCAAAAATATTACGTTCCGAACAATGCCGCACTTTTTGTGGGCGGCGACGTTGACGCGAAGCAAGTGAAAATTTTGGCGCAAGAAATTTTCGGCGACTGGCAAAAATCCGATTTTGATTTTGCGAGCGAAAGCGCGATTCAAAGCGACGCACCTTTTTCGGAAACAAGATTTTTCGTGATGAGCGACGAGCAAATTTCTCCGCAAATCGCGCAAGTTTCGCTTTACTTTCGCGGCGCGGATGCGGACTTCGACCGCGACTCGACTTACGCGCTCGACGCTTTTACTTCCTACATAAATTTGCCGCAAAGCGATTTTGTGAAAAAACTTTCTTCCGACCAAGACTTGCGAATAATTTCCGACGACTATGTTGGGGGAGGGTATTACACAAAGCGGCGCACTTCGACCGTGAGTTTTTACGCCGTGATGTCGGATGCCGAAGGCGCGATTGCTTCGCGTGCAAAAAAATTTTATTCGATGATTTGTGACGACATTATTGAAAATTATGTGCGCACGAAAAAAATCGTTCCGAAAAATGATTTCAAAAAAATTCTGCAATCGCAAAATGACAGGCGAATAATTTCCTCGGAACGCGCCGAAGATGTTTTGGCGGAAGCGCGTTATTGGTGGACGGTTTGCAACGCGGAATATTATTTTGGCTACGACGAGAATTTTCAAAAAGTGAAAAACGCTGAAATCGCGCGCGCCCTTGAAAAATATGTCCAAGGAAAAAATGCGTTCGTTTGCGTTTCCGTCAATCCTGAAATTTACAAGGCACAAAAATCCGATTTTGACGCGCAAGGTTTTGAAGAAGTGAAAAAATTACGATAAAAATGCGGAGACGCTTTTTGCCAATTTTTTTGTGCGTGACTTGCATTTTTGTCGCCAACGCAGTTTTGCAAAATTGCAATTCCATTTTTATAGGAGTGTGATTAAAATGAAAAAAAATTCTTTTGCATTGTTCGCTTTGATTTTGATTTTTTCCGCCGTGGCTTTTTCTGAAAAACGCGACACGCCGTCGCGCTCGTTGAAAAACGGAATTCCCGTTTATTACAAAAGCGTCGATTCTACGCGAATGTGCTCAGTCGTAATCACGATGAAAGGCGGAAGTTCGATGTACGCGCGGGAATTTTCCGGAATCGAAAGCGCGCTTTTGGAATTGATGTCGCGGGGAAGCAAAAAATTTCCATACGCGAAAATCCAAGAATTGAGCGGTGAAAAGCACATTTCATTTTCGCACAGCACTTCTTACGCAGGCTCGACTTTTTCTTTTTCTTGCATCGACTATTATTTTGACGAAGCGTTGCCGATTTTTTTGGATTGCTTTTTAAATCCGTCTTACGACGAGATTCAATTTGAAAATATGCGCACCGAATTCAATCAGGACATTCAAAAAATTTTGAACAATCCGGAATCGTTTTTGTTTTATACGATGAAAAAAGAAATTTACAAAAATCATCCGTTCGAAAGTTCCGCCGGAGTTTTGCCCGAATCGCTCGAGAACATCACGATTGAAAATTTAAAATCGCATTATGAAAAATTGCTCGACGCAAGCCGAATGAGCGTGGTGGCGGCCGGCGCGTTGGACGAAAAAAAATTGGCAAGAACGCTCGAAAAAACTTTGGGAAAAATTCCGCGTTCCGAAAAAAAATTCGAAATGCCGGAAATTCCCGCGCTTGAAATTTCAGGCGAAAATGTCGTCTTGCAAAACGCGGCGATTTCAGGCTCCGGGCACATCGCGCGAGTTTTTAAAAGTCCGAGCATTTTTTCAAAAGATTTCATCGCCGCCCGACTCGCCGCAGAAATGTACAACGAAGTTTTGTTCAACATCGTGCGGACGATGCGCGGCGCATGCTACACGCCTTCCACTTCGATTGGATTTTCTCCCGCCCCGTTCGGCGAAGATTTTTTATATCGAGTTTCCGATTTGCAAAATGCCGCGCGATACTTGCACGAAGCGCAGGAAAGTTTTGCTTCCGGAAAAATGCTTGCTTTGGTTGAAGGCAAAATCGAATATGACAGCATCGAAGAGCGGCTGCCGGGATTCGTGAACAAGTACATCACGAGCGCGTACACGAATCAGCAGACTTGCGCTTTGATTGCGGGACGCGCGGCGAGCAGCCTTCTTCAGCTGGGCGACATCGACGGTCTTGACAAATTCGTGGAGCAAGCGAAAAATGTTCGCGCCGTCGACGTGATTCGAGTTTTCAAAAAATATTGGGCGGACGACTCGTTTAGATTTTTTGCGATTGCCGGTCCTGAAGACGCGGAGGAAATTCCTTATTTTTTAACAACGAGCAAATCTTCAGATTCGGGAGTTGTCAAAAACGCGATTTTACAGCGAAGCGAAAAATCGCAGTAAATAAACGAGTTTCTAAAATAAACTCGAAGTTAGAATTGTCGCCGCGCAAGAATTGGAAAAGACAGAGTGTTCACAAGTCCGCGCCTGAAGCCACCAATGAAACGACTTTTACGGAGGTGCATTCATGCTGAAAAAATACACGCTCGGCTTTGAGTCGTGGGGACTCGCGCTGTTCCTGCTGATTATGATTCCGACCGCGATATGGTCTGCCGTTCCCG
>CAZZFL010000057.1:0-8894 GCA_964653395.1 uncultured Treponema sp.
AGCGCCATTTTCGTGGGAAGTCCGCATTGCCAAAGTTTCAATTCAGGTCCAACAACGATGACCGAGCGTCCCGAATAATCCACGCGTTTTCCGAGAAGATTTTGGCGGAATCGTCCCTGCTTGCCTCGAATCATATCGCTGATGGATTTGAGCGGGCGGTTCGACGCGCCTTTTACAATCCGCTTGCGCTTTGAATTGTCGAAAAGAGAATCCACGGCTTCCTGCAACATTCGCTTTTCGTTGCGAATGATGATGTCGGGAGCGGAAAGCTGCAAAAGCCTTTTCAGGCGATTGTTGCGATTGATGACGCGGCGATACAAATCGTTCAAGTCGCTTGTTGCAAAACGTCCGCCGTCAAGTTGCACCATCGGGCGCAATTCTGGCGGCATCACAGGAATCACTTCCAAAATCATCCACGAGGCTTTGTTTCCAGACGAGCGGAAATTTTCCACGATTTCAATTCGCTTCAAAAGCCGTTTGTCGCTTTTCGCGCCTTTTTCAATCATTTTTGCGCGGAGTTCCGAAGCGAGCGCATCCAAGTCCAAGCCGTCCAAAAGCGTCTTTATCGCTTCCGCGCCCATGCCCGCCGTAAACGAGCCGCCATAGCGTTCTTGCGCCTCGCGATATTCGTCTTCGTTGAGAAGCGCCATTTTTTTGAGATCGGTGTCGCCAGCATCTATGACTATGTATTTTTCATAGTACAAAACGCTTCGCAACGCGGCAACCTGCAAATCAAGCAAAAGTCCCATTCGGCTGGGAACGCTCCTGTAATACCAAATGTGACTCACAGGCGCGGCCAATTCTATGTGACCAGTGCGTTCGCGGCGCACTTTAAAATGAGTGACTTCCACTCCGCAACGATCGCAAATTATGCCCTTGTATCGAATCGATTTGAATTTGCCGCAATAGCATTCCCATTCTTTTGTAGTGCCGAAAATGCGCTCGCAAAAAAGTCCTTCACGCTCAGGGCGCAAAGTGCGATAATTTATCGTTTCGGGTTTTTTCACTTCGCCATAAGACCACGCGCGGACGGCATCGGGCGAAGCGAGTTTTATTTTTATGCTGTCAAAATCCTGAATATCACGCATTGATATTTTCCTCCAAATAAAAGTCAAAAGCGATTTCGCAAAATCGCGATTGTCATGATAAAAGCACGCACATTTGTGCGCCACTTTTATCACACCTCTTTGTCAAATCCGGAAGCCGCTTTGTCAATCAATTCCTGATCGCGTTCGGTAAGCGCAATCTGCTTGCCTTTTGCATCATAAATCGTAAAATCCAAAGCCAAGCCGCGCAATTCCTGCACCAACACATTGAACGATTCGGGAACGCCCGCCGGAGTGGAAGGCTCGCCTTTTACGATGGCTTCGTACACTTTGGAACGACCGTTCATGTCGTCGGATTTGATTGTCATCATTTCCTGCAACGTGTTCGCCGCGCCATACGCTTCCAACGCCCACACTTCCATTTCGCCGAGACGCTGGCCGCCGAACTGCGCCTTTCCGCCGAGCGGCTGCTGCGTAACCAAAGAATAAGGTCCTGTGGAACGCGCGTGCATTTTGTCGTCAACCAAGTGATGGAGTTTCATATAGTAGATTACGCCGACGAAAATCGGATTTACAAAAGGCTCGCCAGTGCGTCCGTCGCGGACAACTTGCTTACAATCTTTGGAAAGCCCGGCTTCCTCAAGTTTTTTGGCAATCTGTTCCTGACTCGGCGACTGGAAAACCGGCGATTCGAAGAATTGTCCCAAATATTTTCCGGCAATTCCCAATTCCGATTCCATAATCTGTCCGATGTTCATTCGCGAAGGAACGCCAAGCGGATTGAGACAAACGTCGAGCGGAGTTCCGTCTTCCAAATACGGCATATCTTCTTCGGGAAGAATTCGCGAAACGACACCTTTGTTTCCGTGGCGACCGGCCATTTTGTCGCCCTCGCGGAGTTTTCGCTTGTTGGCAATCATGACTTTTACAACTTGATCAACGCCCGGATTGAGGTCGTCGCCCTCGCTGCGCTTGAGCCGCTGAATGTCGATTATCACGCCTTCCACGCCGTGCGGAACGCGCAAAGACGTGTCGCGCACTTCCTTCGCCTTTTCGCCGAAAATCGAATTGAGCAATTTGAATTCGGGCGTGGTTTCGGCTTCGCTTTTTGGCGTAACTTTTCCCACCAAAATATCGCCCGAACGGACTTTTGCGCCGATGCGAATGATTCCTTCCGCGTCCAAATTGTCGAGATTTTTTTCGGCAGTATTCGGAACGTCGCGCGTGATTTTTTCAGGTCCCAATTTCGTTTCACGTATTTCCGTAGAAAATTCCTTGATGTGAATCGAAGTGTACATGTCTTCTTTTACGACGCGCTGGCTGATGAGAACGGCGTCCTCGTAATTGTAGCCGTTCCACGGAACGAATCCTACGAGAATGTTTCGTCCCAAAGCAAGCTCGCCGTTGAATGTCGCAGGACCGTCGGCAATAACCGCGCCCGCCGCGACTTTTTCGCCCACTTCGACTGTCGGACGCTGATGGTTGCAAGTGTCGTTGTTCGTGCGCTGATATTTGAGAAGAGGATATTCGTCAATCTCGCCGCGCTTCGCGCCTTCGGGCTTTATCGAAACGCATTCGCTCGTAACTTTGACCACTTCGCCCGCGCGAGCGGCTTTCACCAAAACGCCGGAATCGTAGGCGCATTTTTGCTCCATTCCTGTGCCGACATAAGGCGGCTCCGGGAACAAAAGCGGCACGGCCTGACGCTGCATGTTGCAGCCCATCAAAGCGCGGTTTGCGTCATCGTGCTCGAGGAACGGAATCAATGCGGCGGAAACGGAAATTACTTGGCGTGGAGAAACGTCCATATATTGAACGTCTTTCGGCGAACGAGTAGTATAGTCGCCGCGCCTTCGGCAAGAAATCATATCCGTGGCGAACGAACCGTCGTTTTTCATTCCTTCGCTTACTTGGCCGATGTAATATTTGTCCTCGTCCATCGCGGAAAGATATTCGATTTTGTTCGTCGCCTTGCCTTTTTCGATTTTGCGATAAGGCGCTTCCAAAAATCCGTATTCATTGACATGCGTGTAAATCGCAAGCGAAACAATCAATCCAATGTTCGGACCTTCCGGCGTTTCAATCGGGCACATTCGTCCGTAATGCGAATAATGCACGTCGCGCACCTCAAATCCCGCCCTGTCGCGAGAAAGTCCACCGGGACCGAGCGCGTTCAAACGGCGTTTGTGCGTGAGTTCCGCGAGCGGATTGATTTGGTCCATAAATTGAGAAAGCTGCGATGAGCCGAAAAATTCTTTTATGGCCGCGATAATCGGCTTGGAAGAAATCAAATCCTGCGGCTTTATCGTTTCATTGTCTTTCGCGCCCATTCGCTCTTTGGCAATCCGTTCCATTCTGGCGAACGAAGTCTTGATTTGATTCGTCATCAATTCGCCGACGCTTCGGATGCGGCGGTTTCCCAAATGGTCGATGTCGTCGCGCGCCTCTTCGCCAATGTAGACTTTGATGAGGAATTTCATCGTGTTTGTGATGTCTTCCTTCGTGAGAACGGTGTCGTCCTTAGGCGGATTGTAGTCGAATTTTTTGTTGAGCTTGTAGCGTCCCACGCGTCCCAAATCATAGCGGCGCGGCGTGAAGAACATCGAATTCAAATCCTTTTCGGCGTTTTCCACAGTGATCGGCTCGCCCGGCAAAAGCACGCTGTAAACTGTGCTCAAAGCCTCTTCTTTTGTCGGCTCGTCGCTTTCCGAACCTTCTTTGGCGTACTTGATTTCCTCGCGCTCAAAGCAATTTATGATGATTTCCGAATCAAGCGACGAATTCCTTTCGTCCTTGTTTTCGGGATTTTTGCGGCTGTCAAATTTGATGACTTGAATTTCCTTGATTCCGTTCGCAATCAAATCGTCGATGTCGTGCGGATGAAGTCGCGCGCCCGCCGGGAAAAGTTTTTTCTCTTCGCCGGAATCAGCGTCCTTGACAAAAACCGCCTTTGACAAAACGCGATTCATCAAAGCTTCGCGCGTGGCGGCATTGTCCTTGACGGAAGCCTTTTCCGTGTCATAGAAAACTTTGATGATTTCTTCGCGGCTTTCAAATCCGAGCGCGCGCAGGAAAATCGTTCCGAGAATTTTTTTCTTTCGGTCGATTTTGGCGAAAATCAATTCCTTTTTTTGGTCGATTTCGAATTCCAGCCACGAGCCTCGGTACGGAATGATGCGACTTCCCCAAACACCCTTGTCATGATTGAAAATAACGCCAGGCGAACGATGGATTTGCGAAACGACAACGCGCTCCGCGCCATTTATGATGAAAGTTCCACGCGGCGTCATGAGCGGAATGTCGCCCATGTAAATGTCTTTTTGCAAGATTGCGCCCGTGTCTTTAAAATTCAAATTTATTCGCGCCTTGAGCGGAACGGAATAAGTCAAGCCTTTTTGCTTGCATTCCAATTCGGTGAATTTGTTTTCGGATTCATCCAAAGTGTAGGATTCAAATTCCAAAGACATATCGCCGTTCGCGCTTTCAATTGGAAATGTAGAAAGAAAAGCTTCCTGCAAACCCTGATTTTCCAGCGGCTCGCCTTTGTCAAGTTTTTCTTTTTGAAGGAAATATTCATACGATGAAGTTTGAATATCAATCAGATTTGGGACATCCATCGAAGATTTGATGTCCTTGCCGTAATATTTACGGTCAATTGTCCGGCTCTTTGCGAACATTTTTTCCCCTGAAAAGCATGCGCGCGATCAAAATCTCCGCTACGCAAGGAAACTCCTCGCAGCACGAAAGATTTCGTCGCGAAAATGCCTGTGTCCGTTTTAAAATTCAAATCAAACTGAAATGCCGTTCCGCAAAAAAAATTCCCGCACTTCGCTTTCGCAGATTTTTGCGTGAGGAAATTTTCGTTCCGAGCATTTCGCCTGTTTTTAATTAAAACGGATTCGAACTTTTCTTCAATAAAATTGCTTTGAGCCTTTCGCAAAATGAAAAGCCCAAAAATGCGATTTCTCATAAAATTCACATTTGGCGCAGACAAATCATGCCACACCAAATGCGAATTCAATCGAAACCAAATTATTTCTTGGAAGCCTTTCCGCCGGCGGCTTCGATATCGGCAATCCACTTGTCGGCATCGGCCTTGCTCAAGCCTTCCTTGATGACTTTCGGCGCGCCTTCCACCAAAGCCTTCGCTTCGCCCAAACCGAGGTTTGTGAGAGCCTTGACCGCTTTGATGACACCGATTTTCTTGGCCGCGTCAAAGCTGTCCAAAGAAACTGAGAATTCAGTCTGCTCTTCTGCGGGCGCACCAGCGGCGGCGGCTCCGGGAGCGGCGGCGACAGCAACAGCGGCCGTCACGCCGAATTTTTCTTCCATCGCCTTTACCAATTCTGAGGCTTCCAGAACCGTCATCGACGCGATCGCGTCCAAAATCTGTTCGTTTGTTAATGCTGCCATTGTCTTCTCCATAAAAAATAATTTCATGCCGCACAAGCGGCGCGGGGAACAAGTCCCGATATTTTGCGCGGACAGTCAGCAGCGAACGAAGCCTGACCACGCTTTGGGACGACGAAAGATTCATCGCCCCGGAATTTCGCCGCGCAAAACGCGAGCAAAATCCAAATTTTAAATTCAAGCCTAAGGCGCAGCCTCGGCAGCCGGAGCACTTTCCGCAGGAGCGGCCGCTTCTGCCTTTGGCGCTTCCTCGGCGGCAGGCGCGCTCGATTCAGCCGCAGGAGCGGCTTCCGCTTTCGGAGCAGGCGCGCCACCTTCCTTTTCCAGCTTCTCAACGTAAGCCTGCAACGTGGCGGCGAGTTTTTGCGCCGGTCCATTGATGGCAGACATAAGCATCGCGATAAGCTGCTTTTTGCCAGGAACCTTCGAATACGCCTCGGTTTTCGCCGCGTCGTAAATTTCTTTGTTCACCAACGCGCCCTTGATTTTGAGCGCGGGCACTTCCTGAGCAAAATCATACAAAACTTTCGCCGTTTCGTTTGAATCCTGCTTTGCCATTGCGATGGCGGTAGGACCTTTGAGGTACTCGGACACATCCGCGGCGTCCATTCCTTCAAAAGCGATGCGGGCAAAGTTGTTTTTGATGACTTTTACAACGCTGTCTTTTTCGCGGAGTTTGTCGCGCAACTTAGTGATTTGCTCGACAGTCATGCCGCGATATTCGGTAAAGATAAAGTCGTTGTATTCGCCGAGAGTTTTTTTGGCGGCCTCAATCGCGGCGGTTTTCGCCGGCTGGATTTTTTTTGCAAGCATTGCCATATTCTACTCCTCGTCCTTGTATTTGACCCAAACGCCAGGTCCCATCGAAGAACTCACTGAAATCGTCTTGATGTAGTCCACAGAAGCGTCGGAAGGCTTTTTGCGCTCAATTTCGGCAATCAAAGCGTCGATGTTCTGCTGCAATTTTTCGGCATCCATCGAAACTTTTCCCACCGCAATGTGAACGATGCCAGTCTTGTCGGCGCGGTATTCCGTGCGACCTTTTTTCAGCTCGCCAATCGCGGCAACAATGTCGTTCGTGACAGTGCCGGTTTTCGGATTCGGCATCAAGCCTTTCCGTCCCAAAACCATACCCAAACGTCCGACATCTTTCATCATATCAGGAGTGGCGACAGCGATGTCAAAATCAAGCCAGCCGCCCTTAACCTTTTCGATGTATTCGGCGGCACCGGCATAAGCCGCGCCCGCATCCAATGCTTCCTGAACGCGCTCTTCTTTGCAGAAAACCAAAACTTTCTTTTCGCCGCGGAACTGGTTCGGGAAAACCAAAGTGTCGCGGACAGTCGCGTTTTTGGGCAATTTGAGCAAAACGTGCGCTTCCACAGTTTCGTCAAAATTCGTATACTTCATGTCCTGAACCATTTTGCAGGCTGTGGGAACATCGTATTTTTTTGTCAAATCGTATTTGGCCGCCGACGCGCGGTATTTTTTTCCGTGTTTCATTTAGGCCTCCACCTCAACGCCCATGCTACGCGCCGTTCCAGCCACGATTTTCTTCGCGGCTTCAAGGTCGTTCGCGCTAACGTCGGGCATTTTTGTTTTCGCGATTTCTTCGAGTTGCGCCGCAGTGAGTTTGCCCACTTTGTCGCGAAGCGGATTCGCTGAACCTTTTTCCAATTTGAGCGCTTTTTTAATCAAAACTGCCGCCGGGGGCGTTTTGAGAATGAATGTGTAGGATTTGTCTTTGTAGACTGTAATCACGACGGGGATGATAAGCCCTTTTTCCATACTTTTTGTACGGTCGTTGAATTCCTGCACAAATTTCGGAGCGCTTACGCCATGCGGTCCAAGAGCAGGACCAATCGGAGGAGCCGGTGTCGCCGCGCCCGCAGGGCATTGCAGTTTGATGACAGCGGTTACTTCTTTCTTTGCCATTTTTTACTCCTAAATTTGGTGTTAGCGGAAAGTCCTCTTCCAACGGACGGTTGCTTTCCTCCCAAAACGAGCGGCTTTCGCCACCCTAATCCACACGTTTGGCAAAACGTGCGGAAATTTTGCAAATCATTTTACAGATTTTTCGACTTGAGTCATGCTCACTTCCACCGGAGTGGCGCGTCCGAAAATCTGCACGTTCACGGTAAGTTTGTCCTTGCCGTCCTCGATTTTTTCGACTGCGCCTTCAAACGTGGCAAAAGGTCCTTCCATAATTTTGACGATATCGCCGACGGCATAACTTTGCTTGACGCGGACGACTTTTTCGCCCTTGATTTCGCCGGCTCGCGCGAGCATTCTTTTGGCTTCTTCCACGGGAATCGGGCGCGGACGTTCGGTGGGCGCAGTGCCGACAAATCCATTCACGCCCTGAATTCGGCGAATTGTCGCGCAAGTGTCTTTCCAGCCCAAATCCGGCAAATCCAATTCCATCATGACATAGCCCGGAAGGATTTTCGTTTTTCGAACCTTTTTCTTGCCGTCCTTGATTTCGACGATTTCTTCTTCGGGAACTTTGATGCTTTTTACGACATTAGGATCGAGATCGCCCACTTCCAACTTATGCTGGATATCACGCGCGATTTTCGCCTCATAGGCCGAGTAAGTTTGAAGAATGTACCAAGCGCTCGCCATATTTTTTCCTTATTTCATCAGCAAACGGAAAAGTTCAGTAAAGCCAAGATCGAGCGCGCCCAAAACCACGGCAATCATAACAGTGGAAATCAACACGACTTTGACGCTGGACAAAACATATTCCCGCGTCGGCCATGACACCAACTTAAGCTCGCGGACGCAATCTTTGAAAAAACCAAAAACTTTTGCCATAAATTCCTCAAAAAACAGGGCGGGCAGGACTTGAACCCGCGACAGCCGGTTTTGGAGACCGGTGCTCTACCAACTGAACTACCGCCCTAAATATTTCTGCCGTTTTCACGGAGAAAATCCTTAAAAAATGCGAAAGAATTATTTTACTTTCGTTTCCTTGTGAAGCGTGTGCTTGCGGTCGAACGGGCAATATTTGTTCAATTCCAATTTGCCCTGGATATTCTTACGGTTTTTGTAAGTCGTATAATTCTTGCGCTTGCATTCAGTGCACTGCAACGCGATGATTTCCACCGCTCCCTTTTTCTTGCTGCCCATAAAAAACTCCTATAACAATTTTCAAAAAGCCCCCGTGCGGGATCGAACCGCAGACCTCAGCCTTACCATGGCTGCGCTCTACCGGCTGAGCTACAAGGGCGAAAAACGCAAAACAAACCGACGCGATTTTACGCCGATTTTGAGTGTTTTATGATTTTACAAAAATTCCGCAATAGTGTCAAGAGAATTTTTTCGTTTTTACATAGATTTTTTTTCATTGTACATCGATTTTTAAATCTGAATTGACATCGCAAATTGTCGCCCGCAATTTAATTTCAAATCAAGATACCTCGACGCAAGCGTCGG
>CAZZFL010000058.1:0-1260 GCA_964653395.1 uncultured Treponema sp.
AACGGCAGGCATTCGCCGAAGTTCCGCCGTGCGTCATCTATTCGATTTCAGAACTTGGCAATTCGCTCCGTCCCATTTTGAAAGCAATGGAATCGTGGGGCACGAAATATAAAAAATTCATTATGAACAACGAGGCCCAAAAATGAACTTAAAAGAATTCAAATGGCTGCGCCAGCCCGCCGACTTTAAAATCTCGAACGACAAAATCGAAATCACGACAAAGCCTTTTACCGATTTGTGGCAGCGCACTTATTACAATTTTCGCAACGACAATGCGCCAGTTTTTCAAACGGAAACAGACGAAAAATTTTTCAGTTTCACCGTGAAAACCGAATTTGCTGACAGCCACACTCGCTTCGATCAATGCGGAATCGTAATGTATTTGGACAGCGAAAATTGGCTGAAAGCCTCGGTGGAATACGAAAACGAAAAATTCCAACACTTGGGCAGCGTGGTGACAAACGGCGGCTATTCGGACTGGGCCACAACCGAAATAGATTCGAGCGCAAAAACAATGTGGTACAGATTCAGCAGACGCAATGACGATTATCGCATAGAACATTCTTCGGACGGAATTGTTTTTCGCCAAATGCGCATTTGCCATGTCCATAAAGGCGGCGACAAAATATCGTTCGGAATTTACGCGTGCTCGCCCGAAGATTCTTCGTTCAAAGCAGTTTTCAGCGATTTCAATTTCGGCGAATGCCTATGGAAAGCGCACGACGGACAAAAGCCCGACAACGAATAATTTCGCCACGCGTTTCAAAATTCATTTTTTCGGATTGGGACATGTCAATATCCATGACACTCCGAATTTGTCCCGCACAATGCAGCCCATGCCGCCATCGTCTGGCGCAGGATGCGGCGCAAGTTCGGAAATCACGCTTCCGCCATTTTTTAGAATTCCGACGATTTTTCGCGCTTCCTCTTCCGTGTCCAAATGAACCATCAGCTTTGCCGCCATTGCGGAAGGCGCGAAGTCAAGCGCATCGCCGCCAGCCATCCGCGTTTTTCCAAGCAAGAATTCTGCGTGCATCACTTTTCCAATCAAATCTTTTTGCCCGCAATTATTTTCGTCCCACCGAGAAAGAAAAAGCAGCGTTCCTCCAAAAATGCCGATGTAGGCGTTCACGGCTTCTTCGCAGCAACCGCCGAACGGCAAATATGTGATGACCTCGCAATTTTCCATACGTTCCTCCATGCGCCAAAATTGCAGCGACAATCTTAAATGCGCTTTTTCATTATACAATTTTTTCCGAC
>CAZZFL010000058.1:1360-8598 GCA_964653395.1 uncultured Treponema sp.
CTTTTCATCGAATTTACCAAAATGTTCGATATCAACTTCCTCTTTCGCTTTTCCAATCGGGATTCCCACTTTCGGACCCAAGAACGGGCGGATGCTGACTTTTCCCACAGGAATGTCATAACCAACGAGAACCGCGATGTCGAGGGCATTACACTTAACAGTAGCCTTATATCCAGTCCCTTCATATTTCACGCCGTTGGCAAAAGAAAGGAACAGTTCCGGCTGGAGTGAAAGAGTGCCCGGCCCCAAGTCCACAAGTCCGAAGTGTCCGAAGATTCCTACGTCGCCGCCGAGCGTAGCTTTTGCATCTCCAACAGAGGGTTCGAGTTTCGTGCCAGCGTTCAAAAGCAATCCGCCTTTCAAACCCACTTCCATGTTTTTCTCCGCGAATGCGAGAGATCCGAAAATTGCAGCCGCAGCCGCCAAAATCAAGACTTTTTTCATAAAGTCCTCCTTGAATTTTTTGCGCACATTTATTCGCCACAAGCAAATAAATGTGCTATAATTTTGGCATTATAATGCGCTTTAAGCATATTGTCAAGTGATTTTATATGCCGATAGCATATTTTTATGGATTTACGGACTGTATTCATCACGAACCTGAAACGCTGCCGCAAGGAAAAAAAAATGTCCCAAATGCGCCTTGCGGAACTCTGCGAAACATCGACGAGTTACATCGGCGAAATCGAAATCGCAAAAAAATTTCCTTCCGTTGAAATGATTGAAAAAATCGCGCGCGCCCTCAGCGTCCGCCCGTTCCAACTGTTCCAAGATGACCCGAATTTCATTTTCGTGGCAGATGAAGACCACAAGAAAAAACGCGCCTTGGTAGAAAAAATTCAAAAGTCCGTGGAAGACATCATTCTAGGCGAGAAAATTTGAACAGCCCTCAAGCCAGCAAAAAAATCGCGGCGAACTTGTATTCTCCAAAAAACAAAACGACGAGAAAGCCAACAACCATTCATTATTCAACATTAACTATCAAATGAATTTCCCTTGCCAACAATGCAGATTTGCGATATAATTGATTCGGTGGGAAAATGAATCGCAGCGAAAACGAACTCTACATTATCGGCGCGGGATTCGCGGGGCAGATGATTGCGGGCGACATAAAGCGCAAAAAAATTTTCGGCAAGGTCCGCGCGTTCCTCGACGACGACAAGAATTTGATCGGCACGGAAATTGACGGGATTCCAGTCTTGGGGCCGATTGACGACATCGCGCTCGTGCTGAATCCAAAGCCGAGCGACGAGGCGATTCTCGCAATTCCCACCGCGAACGTCGAGCGAATCGCGAAAATCTACAAGGCGTTAAAATCGAGCGGATTTTTGCGGATAAAAATTCTTCCCAGCATAAGCCAAGTGGTGAACGGAACGGCGCATCTTGTGCAGGCGCGCGAAATCGATCCGCTTGACATTCTCGGGCGCACTCCGGTGACGATTCCTTTGCGCGAAAGCCTTTCCTATTTGCGCTCGAAGCGCGTGATGATTACGGGCGCGGGCGGCTCGATCGGCTCGGAACTCGCAAGGCAGCTGCTTTCGGGAGGGGCCGAGCGGCTTTACCTTTTCGGGCACGGCGAGAATTCGATTTACCTCATCGACAGGGAATTGCGAATCCTGCAACAAGAAGGCGTAGGCGAAGCGGCGACGATCGTTCCGATTATCGGCGACATGAAGGACAGGGAATACGTGCGCCACATCGTGCGAGCCACAAAGTGCGACGCGATTTTCCATTGCGCGGCATACAAGCATGTTCCGCTGATGGAAGAGAACGCGGTGGCCGCAGTGGAAAACAACGTGTTCGGCACGAAAAATCTTTTGGACGCGGCGGCGGAATCGGGCGTGAAAAAATTCGTGCTCATTTCCACGGACAAGGCGGTCAAGCCAGTTTCGGTCTACGGCGCGTCGAAGATGATTTGCGAAAAATTGGTTTTGGACACGGCTAACGAAATCAGGAAAAAGCCTTCGGATTCGGGCGAAAGCGAGCGCGCGTTTTTGTTCGTGCGCTTCGGAAACGTGCTCGGCTCGCGCGGCTCCATCCTGCCGCTTTTCATGGAACAAATAAAAAACGGCGGGCCGCTCACCGTCACCGACGAAAAAATGGAACGATATTTCATGACGATTCCCGAGGCGTGCTCGCTCGTGCTTCAGGCCGGCGGCACTGGCGTGAACGGAGCGTCGTACCTTTTGGACATGGGCGAGCCAATCAAGATAAAGGATTTGGCGGAACAGATAATTTTGTTCAGCGGGCTGGAAGTGGGAAAGGACATCGAGATAAAATACACGAAGCCCCGCCCCGGCGAACGCCTGACCGAGCCGCTTTGGGACGAAGAAGAATCGCCCGAGCCAACGGCATTTCCGAAAATTCTCAAGCTGAAAAACTCGTCCGCACAGGAAATGAATTTGGAAGAACTTTTGGAAAAGTTGCGTCCGATTTGCTTTGGCGGAAGCAACTACAGGAACGCCGACGCGCTCAAAAAAATTCTGTGCGACGCGATTCCTTCGCTCAAGGAATTTTACGAACACAACGGAAAGGTGGCTTGAAATGTCTGATTCTGATTCGCTCAAAGTTCCGTTTTCGCGCCCCTCGATTTCCGCAGCGGAAGAAGAAGCCGTCCTGAAAGTTTTGCGCTCCGGCTGGCTCACGACCGGAAGCGAGGCTTTGGCATTCGAAAAAGAATTCTCAGATTTTATGAACAGCGTCGGGCAAGGCGTGAAAGACGCGCGCGCGAACGCAGGACTTTCCAACGACAGCGTAATCAGCCTCGCCGTGAACAGCAACACAAGCGGAATGATTTTGGCGATGGAGGCTTTGGGCGTGCGACAGGGTCGCGCCGTGATCACCACGCCCTACACTTTCGTTTCCACGGCGGCATCGGCGAAGCATTTGGGCGCGGACGTGATTTTCGCCGACATCGAGCCTGACTCGTATTCGATTGACATTGAAAAGGTGGAAGAGATTTTGCGGCGCGACACTGAAAAAAAAGTGTGCGCGGTGGTGGCGGTGCACATCGCGGGAAACGTCTGCAAAATGCGCCGCCTTGTGGAAGTGGCGCACAAGTACGGCGTGAAGGTCATCGAAGACGCGGCGCATTCTTTCCCCTCCCTCACGCCGCTCGGATATGCCGGAACGATTTGCGATGCCGGAATCTTTTCGTTCTACGTCACAAAGACGATGACGACGGCGGAAGGCGGAATGGTCTGCACGAGAAGCGAGGACGCGGCGCGAAGAATGCGAGTCATGCGCATGCACGGAATGGACAGAACCACTTGGGACCGCTACACTTCCCCGCGCGCTTCGTGGGAATACGACATCATCGAAAGCGGCTACAAGTTCAACCTGCCTGACATTCTGGCGGCGTTGGGACGAGTGCAACTTTCCCGCGCGGAAGATTTTTTCGAAAGGCGGAAACGCATCGTGCGAACGTACAACGAGGCGTTCAAGGATTTGGACTTCGTTCGGCTTCCGCCGGACGGCGAAGGAAATTCGTGGCACTTGTACCTGCTCCGAATCGTCGGCGAAAAACTCAAAATCGGCCGCGACGAATTCGCGCTTGCGCTGCAAAAAATGGGCGTCGGAATTTCCGTGCATTTCATCCCGCTTTTTTATTTTACATATTGGAAAAATCTCGACGCGAATTTCACTGCGGAAAATTTTCCGAACGCGGCGAGCGCATATTCCGCCACAATCACGCTTCCGCTTTGGCCCGACATGACGAGCGAAATGGCGCAAGAAGTGATTGACGCGGTAAAGAAAATCGGCGGAGAAAATCATGCCTGAAAAAAAAAGCACGCCAAGCGAAAATCTCAAAAAGGAACCAAACTCCTCGAAAATCCACGCGCAAAGCATGAAGGATTTTTACAGCGACCTCAAAATGGACGGAATGATTTTCGCGAAGATTATCAGAAGTCCAAAAAAAAGCGGCGTTTTGAAAAGCATCAAGGCGAAAGATTTGCCCGAAGGATATTTTCTCGTAACGGCGAAAAATTTTCCCGGAAAGAATTTCATAGAAACGCTCGGCACGACTTGCGAAATTTTCTGCTCGGAAAAAATATTGTACGAAGGGCAGTCGCTTGCGATTTTGGCGGGACCTGAAAAAAAAGTCTTGGACGAAATCGCAGCGTCGATAAAAATAGAAATCGAAAACGCGGCGGCGGAAAAGAAAATCCTTTCGCAAAAGCGCGTCGTGATTGGCGGCGGCAAGCAGAAAAACATTTCCAAGCATTTTTCGCGCGCGGCATTTACAGTCCGCAACAAATGGACTTACCGCCTCAGTTCCACTCCGCAAAACGAAACGGACGGCGCGCTCTGCCATTTTGAAAAAGACTCGCTCACGATTTTCACGCCGACGCATTGGCCGCACCATCTGACGCAAAACCTCTCTTCGGCATTCGGAATCGCCGAAGAAAAAATTTTCATAAACAAGACGCTTTCTTCAACGCCGAGCACGAGCAGCCTTTGGGGCAACACGCTTTTGGTCTGCCAGATTTGCGCGGCATCGATCGTTTCGCGAAAGGCCGTGCACTTGAGCCTTTCGCAAAGCGAGCAGACGAAACTTTTTTCGAATCCCGGCGAAGTGGCGATCACGCACAAAACCGCGCTCACGCAAGAAGGCGTGATCAAAGCCGCGAGCATCGACATCGACTTCGACGCGGGCGCGTACAATCCTTTCGCGCAGGAAATCATCGACCGCCTGACGATCGCATCCACGAGCATCTATCATTTTGACAAATTGGAAATCACAGCGCAGGCCACATCTTCGTCAAAGCCGCCGACTTCGGTGAACCTCGAGACGATGGACGCGCCTTCATTTTTCGCGATTGAAAATCAGCTGCAAAAAATTTGCTCCAAGACCGGATTTTCGCCCGACGAAATCCGGACCGCGAATTCCACGATTTTAAAAGGCGAAAAAACGAAAATGCCTTTCGTGCTGGAAATCGAGCGTCCGCGCGACACGCTTGAAGCCGTTTTGCGGCAAAGCGATTTCCGCAGGAAATTTTCCACGTGCAAAATCAATTCGGAATTCGGCTACGAAAAAATCGCGGGATACAAGGGGCACGGAATTTCTCCGCGAGGCACGGGACTTGCATGCGCCTACGACGCGAGCGGCTATTACGGCACGAGCATTTTCGAGTACGGACAAAAAATGCAGACGACGCTCCAAAAAGACGGAACGCTCATAATCCACGCGCAAAGTCCGAGCGCGGCGGTTTTGGAAATCTGGAAAAACATCGCGGCGGAAATCCTGCAAATCGAGCCGAAGATGGTGAAAATAAATTCCAATTTCAGGCTCAAGGACGAACCGCTCACGCCGGAAAATTTCTATTCGAACCTTTCGATCATGACGGGACTTCTGCGAAAATGCTGCCAGGGAATTCAGGCGAAACGCTTCCGCGATCCCCTCCCCATCACCGTGAGCAAAAGCATCACGAAGGCGCAGATAAACCAATGGAACAAAATCAAATTTCGCGGAGTTCCGTTCAGCTCGACATCGTTCGTGGCGTTGGTCTTGGACTTGCAAATCGACCCATGCACGTTCTGGCCGAAAATCAAGAACATTTGGGTGACGGTGAGCGCGGGAAAAATTCTCGCAATCAAGGAAGCCGAAACTAGGATAAAGTTCTCGATTCAAAAGACGCTCGCCGAGCTTGTGGAAGGCGAAAGGCTCGATGCCGAAAAAATCTCGATAGCGTTCGTGAATTCTGAAACTGAAAGCAAGCAAATCGGCGCGCTCATAAAGAAGGCTCTGCCAGCCGCGTTCTCCGCGGCGATTTCGCAGGCCTTGAACTGCAACGAAAATTTCCTTCCGCTGAAGCACGACTCGCTTTTCAGCCTTTTGTCCCAAGCGAAGGGCGCGGAAAAGACAGAAAAAAAAGAAGGCGGCGCACAATGAAAATAAATCTCACCGTGAACGAACAGCAAATTTCCCTCAACGAAAATCCGGACGAAAAACTTTTGTGCATTTTGCGGAGGCAAAATTTCTTGAGCGTGAAATGCGGCTGCGAAAATTCCAGCTGCGGAGCGTGCGCCGTCCTGCTCGACGGAAAATGCGTCTTGAGCTGCGCCATCCCGATCGGAATCCTGAACGGCGCGAAAATCGTCACGCTGGAATTTTTTTCAAGGCAAGCGCAGTATCAGGAAATCATGAAAGGATTCGAAAAGGCCGGCGTTTCGCTTTGCGGATATTGCGACGCGGCGAAAATCTTTGCCGCCTACGAAATCATAAACGCGTTTTCAAATCCGAGCCGCGAGCAAGTCTTCGAGCGCATCCGTTCGCTCAAAGAATGCTGCGTGGAATCCGACACCTTGATAAACGGAATCATCTACGCGACGCAAATTCATTTTGAAAAGGAAAACCAGAGAAAAAATGGAAACAAATAAAACGCTGCTTTTCGCAAAAAACATTTCCGAAGTTCTCTATCAAATCAAAAACACGCCGGGGCTTGAACTCGTCGGAGGATGCACGCAGATTTCGCGCCTTCCCGAAAAGTCGCTTTGCACGAGAAACATCGCGGAAATGAAAAACATAAACCGCCACGAACTTTTCATCGACTTCGGTCCCGCAGTGACGCTGAACGAAATCTTGGATTTGGGCGAGGAGCGGATTCCGAAAATTTTGTACAAGGCGATTTTGAACACGGCGAACCATTTCGTCCGCAACATGGCGACGCTCGGCGGAAACATCTGCACGAAGGAAATTCACGGCACGCTCTACGCGCCGCTTTTGGCTTTGAACACGACGCTGCGTTTCAGGAACGCGGACACGCAGGCGTTTTACACGATGCCGTTCGAAAAATTCGCGGGCGTTCCGCAAAAAAGCGTCATCGTGAACATCCGCGTGCCCAACGAGGATTGGGACGTTTCGATTTTCCGCCGATGCGGTCCGCGCCACACGCTTGAAAAAGATTCCGCGTCGTTCTGCTTTTTGGCGAAGACCGAAAAAAGGGCGCTCATAAACGTGCGGATTGTCTTTGCCGGCACGATCGCGTTTTCGAGCCGCGAGCTGGAAAACAAGCTTTTGGGACTCCGCCTTCCGATAAGCGAAAAGGCGATCGCGGCATTTTCGCGCACCGCCGAAAAGGCCTTCGACGAAGCCGTGGGAGAGGAGAAAATAAACCCGGTCTTGAAAAGGCAGTTCTTGAACCTGACGCAATATTCATTGAACCAGCTAACGTAAAACTCGCTTTCGCCACTTGTTGTTTTGCATATATACTTATCGCATATCCCTTATCTTGTTT
>CAZZFL010000059.1:0-8443 GCA_964653395.1 uncultured Treponema sp.
TTTTGCATCACCAAAAACTTTCTTATAGAATGACCTTGCTCGACTATGAAACTTGGCTGTACGAATTTGCCGCGCCTTGCTTGCGCTGCATTTTTCTTGCAATCTTCAAAATCATATAAAGAGCAAGGAACAATGACAGTATAAACCAAGTGCCGCCGACAATAAAGTCATATAGCGAGTCATCAAATTCATCTTCTCGCAGAATCATTTTCGCTTTCGGATTTAAAGTTTGGTAGTCTTCATCACAATTATACATGACAAATCCCTTGTGCGGTTTGAATCTGTTTTCTTTGCATAGGTTTGTAGCAAAATAAATTTCTGTAATCGGAGCATCACAAAGCAATACTTTTATAGTGCAAAGCTTAATCGCGGAAACGGTTATATAAAGAAGCGCAAAAAAAATTCGGCTTGCGAGTTTAATGATTTTTATTATCCTGTGTTTCATATTAACCGCTTTCTGCAATAGGTTTTTCTAATTTTGTAGATTTTCGAATTTCTGGCAATAAGTCATATAAAATCTGTTTCCCTAATTCAGGCAATACACATCTGATATAGGCTATATCAGATTTTACCGATTTGTAAGATTTTTGCCTAGTGTTTTTAATTGGGTTTATCCGGTTCTTTAGAAAAATCGCTGATGCAGTGATGGCGCTTTCTGGCATTTAATCAACATCCCTCGAAGCAAACATTGATGTTGTCCTCATAAGATGTCGCTGTCGGCTTTCATCCCATTTATTGCGACGCTGTTCGCAACGAGGTTTTACGCGCGAACGTCGGGGCATGAAAATCTCCGCGCGATTCCGCGCAAAGCTATGGATTTTTCCTTGCCGATGTTCTATAATATAATGAAATGAAAAAATTCTTTCGCTATCTGAGAACTCGGCCGCTCGCTTTTGCCGGAATCCTGATTCTGGCGTTCCTCTATCTGATAATGATTTTCGCGGAATTCATCGCGCCTTATCCTGCCACGCGGACTTTCGAAAACAACACGTTTCATCCCGCCAACGTGAAAATCACGCGCGAAGGAATCGTCGCAAAGGAAGCGGCCACAATCAGCACGATAAATTGGAAGTACGCATACGTTCAGGGCGAACGGCACAAGGTGCGCTTTTTCGTGAAGGGCGCGCCGTACAAACTTTTCGGAATGATTCCGTGCGACCGGCATTTGTTCGGCACGGTTTCGGAAGGCGGCGCGCTTGAAGCGTACCCCGCCTATCTTTTTGGCGCGGACAATTTGGGACGCGACGTTTTCAGCCGCATGGTTTACGGAAGCCGCATTTCGCTTACGATTGGATTTGTGGCGAGCGCGATTTCGCTCGTGCTTGCGATAATGTTCGGCGGCTTCGCGGGCTACTACGGCGGCGGCGCGGATTGGGCGATAATGCGCTTTGCGGAATTTTTCATGCTGATTCCTTCGCTTTATTTGATTTTGTTTTTGCGTTCACTTTTGAATTCAAAGTTGGACAGCGGAAGCGCGTACATGATAATCACGCTCATACTTTCGCTGGTCGGCTGGCCGGGAAGCGCGCGCACGATTCGAGGAATGGTTCATTCGATAAAGCGGGAAGAATTCGTTTTGAACGCTTCGCTTGAAGGAATCCCTTCGATCGTGATTGTCTTCAAATACATCATCCCGCAGATTTCAAGCCTTCTCATCGTGAGCACCGCGCTTTCTATTCCGGGCTTCATAATGAGCGAGACGACTCTTTCGTATTTGGGATTGGGAATCGCCGATCCTTCCGTGAGCTGGGGCTCGATGATTAACCGCGAGATTTCCACATTGAGCAACCTGCGCCGCTATCCGTGGCTTTTGCATCCCGTGTGGCTTTTGCTTTGCGTCACGCTCGCGTTCAATTTTTTCGGCGACGCGCTGCGCGATTATTTCGATCCGTACCACGCGATTTTCAAGACGTGGAAAAAGAAACGCAGCCCGAAAGAATCAAAGGAAACAGATGCGGCGGAAGTTGCTTGCGATACCCCTACAGGGTATGGGTATGATGAAAAATCGTCTTCGCAAAAAGTTTCGGACGGCGAGAAAGGCGACGCGCTTCTTGAAATAGAAAACCTTTTCGTGGATTTCGAAAGTTTTTCGCCCGCGCAAGATTCCATGCATTCCGTGATTCACGCGGTGCGCGGCATTTCATATCAAGTGAGGCGCGGCGAGATTTTGGGAATCGTCGGGGAATCGGGCAGCGGAAAGTCTGTGAGCACGACGGCGATTCCGGGCTTGCTTCCCGCCAACGCCGAGTTGCGCGGAAAAATATTCTTTGACTTGTACAATGCTCGCGAAGCGAGTTGCAAAAGAATCGAACTCACGTCGCTTTCGCAAAACGAATTGCGCCCGTATCGCGGAAGGCGAATCGCGCTGATTTTGCAGGAGCCGGGGCGTTCGTTCGACCCGCTTCAAAATATCGGAAATCTTTTTTTCGAACTGTACAGGAATCTCGAACCGAAGATTTCTCGCGCGGAATCTGACGAACGTGCGGCGAAGATTTTGGGCGAAGTCGGCTTGCCCGATCCGCAGAGCCGCCTGCAAAACTATCCGCACCAATTCTCGGGCGGACAGTTGCAGCGAATCGGAATCGCGCTTGCGCTCGCGCAGGGCTGCGAACTTTTGATTGCCGACGAGCCGACCACCGCGCTTGACGTTACGATTCAGGCGCAGATTGTCGCGCTGCTTTTGGATTTGCGGGAAAAAAGAAATCTTTCGATAATTTTCATTTCGCACGACATCGATTTGGTCGCCGAGATTTCCGACAGAATCATCGTGATGTACGGCGGAAAAATCATGGAAAGCGGAAGCGCGAAGGAAATTTGCAGCGCGCCCAAAAATCCGTACACGCAGGCTTTGCTCGCGGCTTCTCCGAAATTCGGGCAGCATTACAAAAACTCCGCGCTCGCCTCTATTTCCGGAAAGGTCGTCGATCCGAAAAATCCGCCTCCGGGCTGTCCCTTCGCTCCGCGATGTTCTTTCGCGAAGTCCGAATGCGACGAGGAAAATTATTCGTGCCACAGGGAAAATGAATTTCCTCGAAATTGAAATGCGTTTCGCTTCAAACTTTTTTTTATTAGGAGAATGATGGAAGTTATGTCCGAAAACACAATTCTTTCCGCGCGGAATCTATACAAAACTTTTTCGCTCGAGGCTGGTTTCTTCGCCAAAAAAAATCAGAGCGTCTACGCCGTGAACGACGTTTCGTTCGACTTGGCTCGCGGCGAGACCTTGGGCTTGGTGGGAGAATCGGGCTGCGGAAAAACCACGACGGCGCGTCTGCTCGTGAGAATGTACGAGGCGACGAGCGGAAGGATTCTTTATTTCGGCGGCGAGAATGCGCGGCGCGACGAAGACGGAAAAATCGCGGGCGAGGAAGTCGGCGCGTTTTCCAAAGCGCGTCTCAAGGAATACAGGCGGAAGGTGAAATATATTTTCCAAGATCCGTCGCGCTCTCTCAATCCGCGAATGAGCGTGCTTTCCATTTTGACGGACGCGTTTCGGTTTGAAAAAAAATCCAAAGACGAGATTTTCGCGCTCGCCTCGAAGACGATTCAGGAAGTGGGACTTTCCGAAAGTGATTTGTACAGGCGGCCTTCGGAATTTTCGGGCGGGCAGCGTCAGCGCATTTCCATTGCCCGCGGACTTGTAATGAGCCCCGAAGTTTTGATTTGCGATGAAGTCGTGAGCGCGCTCGACGTTTCGATTCAAGGGCAGATATTGAAACTGCTTTGCGACTTGCGGGAAAAGAAAAATTTGAGCTTCGTTTTCATCACGCACGATTTGAAAGTGGCATGCTGGTTTTGCGACACGATTGCCGTGATGTACCGTGGCGTAGTGGTGGAGCAGGCGCCCGCGCAGGATTTGTTCAAGGCGGCCAAGCATCCTTACACGAAATTGCTTTTTGCCGGAGCCGCAAAAGGCGGCAAGGACGAAAAGTCTTCGCTCGAAGTGAAATCGACTCTGCAAAAGGAAAACGCCTGCCCGTTCGCGCACAGATGCCCGATGGCGCAACAAAAATGTTTTTCCGAACTGCCGGATTTTCACGATGCCGGGGAGGGGCAAAAGGTGCGCTGCTTTTTCGCGTGACGCGCTTTGGAAAAATTATGTTCCCTGTTCCATCAGCGAATGAAGTCGAATATCGTCCGTGAAGACGAGCCTTCTTTTGCGTTTCAAATTGTGAAGGTAAATGTCAAAGTGAATGTGCTCCGTCACCATGTTCACCAAAAGGCGGTTCGTGCTCGTCATTCCCAAAAAATCTTTTTCGCCAGTCGGAAGCTTTTTCGAAATCTTTTTGTGCGGAATGAAAGCCGAAGTGTCGTTGCTCCCGATGACGCACCGCTTCAAATCCGCCACCAAAAACAGCCTCTCTTCGCTGCAAAAATCCGTGCCTTCAAAATTGGAATAAAATTCTATCGGCAAGCCGAGCGTGTCAAGATTTTGCCAGCTGAACAAAATTATGCGCACTTTCCGGCGGGCGGCTTCCTTGAGAGAATCGTAGAACGGCTCAAGCGGCATCGAAGAATTCATCAAGATTTCTTTGTGCGCGCTCATCATTATTCGGTTTGCCGTCGCGAGCAGATTTGATTTTCCTTCGATGTTTTCAAAGCGCGGCGCACTCTTTTTCGATTCCAATTCTTTGAAAATTTTCCTCGCGTTTCCAGCCGCGCCTGTCACTTTGCGCGAGATGTCCGAAAGCAAAAGTTCAGGCTCCACGGCGACATACTCCGTGCCGATTTTTCCGCGCACATAATTCACGAATCCTTTTTCAAGAAGATTGTCCAAAGCGTTGTAGACTGCGGGGCGGGTTTTGTTCAAGACTTTTGCAATCGCGTAGCCGCTCATGCTTTTTCCTTGCACGAGCGAAACGTACACTTCCGCCTCCAGTTTTGAAAATCCCAAACTTTGCAAATTCAAAACAAGTTCTTCATTCATGTTTTTTATGATACAGAAAATATTTTAGTATGTCAATTTGTGCTACTATTTTTGGCGTAAACTTGCTTTATCCATTTTTTGCCCTTGACGCGGCGGACGCCCATTGCAAGACGCCAGATTTCTTCTACCGACAAAATCGCATAGACCGCCTGCACGGGCAGTTTGAAAACGAACGCCGAGACTAGGCCGAGCGGAAGCCCGATGGCGTAAGTGCCGACGACATCCAAAAAAAGCGTGTATTTCGTCTCGCCGCCGCTCCGAATGATTCCGCTTCCCACGACCATGTTCAAAACTTTGATTGGAAGGTATGCCGAAAAAATCAGAAGCAAGTCGCGCGCGACGGTTTTCACTGCGCCGTCCACTTCGTAGAGATTTGCGTAGAATCCGCTTGCAAAACACAAGAACGCCGACATCGCGGCGCAGCCCACGACCGAATATTTTATAAGCCGCCATGAGTTTTTGTACGCCTCTTCAAAACTTGCCGCGCCGAGATTGTTTCCGATGATGATTGCCGCCGACGCGGAAAGCCCCGAGAAAAATCCGACGGAAAGTCCTTGCACCGGAAATGTGAGCGTCATTGCGGCGAGCGAGAATGTTCCCAAATGTCCGTATATCGCGGAGTACGCCGCGTCGCCGATTGCCCATAGAAGTTCGTTTCCGATTGCGGGAAATGCCGTCATGAAAAAACTTTTCAAGAATGGCTTTTCGCATTTTGCGCCGAACACCTTTGCGATTGAGGCGGGATGATTTTTTGTCGCCATGAAAATTATCAAGATTGCCGCTTCCAAAAAACGCGCGATCACCGTGGCGAATGCCGCGCCGCGTTCCGCCATTTCGGGGAATCCAAAAAGTCCGAAAATGAAAATCGCGTTCAAGGCGGTGTTGGTCGCGACGGAAACGAATCCCGTGACGAGAGGAACTTTCGCGTTTCCCGTCGCCCGAAGGATTGCCGAAGCGGACATCAAAATTATTTCCGCGAAATAACTTGCGGAAACGATTTTCAAGTAAACCGAGCCTGTTTGAATCACGCTTGAATCGGAAGTGAAAAACCGCAGCGTGAACGACGGGAAGAAAAACGACAGGATGAAAAACGGCAAGACGCAAAGAAAGCATCCTGACATTGCGGCTCGCATGATTTTTGAATGCCTCGTGCGGTCGCCCGAACCTTCCGCCTGGCTTGCGAAAATCGAAGCGGCCGCGCAGATTCCGCCGAGCGCGTAAATCAAAATGAAGCACGGCCTTCCGCCCAAGCCCACCGCCGTGACGCACACTTCCCCCAGCTGCCCGATCATAATTTGATCGACCATTCCAAGCGAGTTCGCTATCAATGCCTGAAGCGAAACAGGTATCGCGATTTGCAAAACCGTTTTCAAAAACGATTGCGATTTGTTGTCTGCAATTTCATTTTTCATAGCGAGGAAAGTTTAATAAAAACTGTTTTAGTATGTCAATTTATACTACTATTTTTTTTGAATTTTTTTATAATCGCCAAAACGCTTCTTCAAAAACGCAAACGCGATATTTGACAAAAAAGCGAATTTGTTTTATTCTGTTACTGATGATAGAAACGCAGGAAAAACTTCTTTCAGATAGTTTCGATGAAATCTGTTCGATACTCGCCGCTTGCGAAGACAAAGATTCCGTGCGGAATTTTTTGGAATGCCTCTGCACGTCTCCCGAGCGGCTCGACTTTTCAAAACGCTGGCTTTCCGTAAAGGAACTTTACAACGGCACGCCGCAAAGAAAAATCGCCGAGAAATTCAATATGTCGCTTTGCAAAATCACGCGCGGCTCAAAAGAGCTGAACAAGGAAGGAAGCGCGTTCAAAAAAGTTTTGGAGAAGCATTTCAAAAAATGAAAATTCTTGTAACAGGCGGAACAGTTTTCGTAAGCCAATTTGCGGCGCAATATTTTTCCAAACTTGGTCATGAAGTTTTCGTCTTGAATCGCGGAACGAAAGCGCAAGTTGAAAACTGCACTTTGATTTGCGCCGACAGAAATTCGCTCGGTGAAAAATTGCGTGGAATTTATTTTGACTTGATTCTCGACATCACGGCATACAACGCCCGAGACATTATTTGTCTGCTTGATTCGGGAGTGAAATTCCATAAATACATTTTTCTTTCTTCCAGCGCGGTTTATCCCGAAACGAATGTCCAACCTTTTTGCGAAAGCCAAACAGTTGGAAAAAATTCTTTTTGGCTTGATTATGGGACAGACAAAATTGCCGCAGAAAAAATTTTGTTCGAACGCGTTCCCGAGGCTTACGCAGTGCGACCGCCATATTTATACGGAATCGGCAACAATATTTATCGCGAAGCATTCGTTTTTGAATGCGCGGATTTAAACCGAAAATTTTATTTGCCACGACAAGGAAAAATGAAATTGCAATTTTTCAATGTCCGTGATTTGTGCAAAATGTTCGAGGCAATCATTGAAAAAAATCCGGAGAACCATATTTTGAATGTCGGAAACACAAACGCAATTTCCGTGCGTGAATGGGTTTCGCTCTGCTATGAAGCGGCAGGGAAAACTCCGGCTTTCGTGCAAGCGAACGATGAATTTCCGCAACGAAAATATTTTCCGTTTTATGATTACGAATATTTTTTGGACGTGCACAATCAAGAAAAAATTTTGAGCGAACTGACGGAAATGAAACAAGGTTTGCGCGAAAGTTACGAATGGTATTCAAAAAACAAATCGCGCGTGAACAAAAAAGATTTCATCGCATTTATTAATTCGCATTTTAAGGAATGAGATTTTTTCATAAGCGCAATTTTTCACTGCATCACATGTGCGGCATCCCCTACCCCGCTTTTCCATCCGCTACAATTTTGCAAATTTTCATTGGGAGGGGTTGACAAATATCGCGATGAGGGATTACACTTACTTACAAATTGGAGGTTCGCTATGAATGACGAAACCAAAAAAACGCGGATTGCCGTTCCGCAAATCGCCACGAAAAACAAAGTGGAAACTTTCGAAAAGCACGAAATCCGCATCGCGTTCAACGAAAAAAAAGGCAAGCTTTATTTTTGCGTGCCCGATGTCGTTACCGCTTTGCGCGACGGAAAGGACGCGAAGGACTACATCAAAAAACTCAGGAAGCGCGATCCTGAATTGAATGTCAAATGGAACAAAGTGATTAAATTCCTTCCGTTCCAAACGACTGGCGGAAGGCAGCCGATAAAATTCGCCGACCACGAAAATCTTTTGCGCATACTTCGAAAAGTGCATTCGCCGAAAATGGAAGAGTTCAAAGAATGGGCCGCGCAAAAAGTGGAAGAAGCGCAATAATTTCGCAAAAAAATCGGTGCTAAAAACTGCGCCATTTTTAGCGCGGATTTTAAAACAAAAATTAAATTCAGCGTCGAGATGTCGCCGCTGAATTTATTGCGAGTTTTTCACTTTTTTGTGAAAAACTCGCGTTGCCTATTTTAATTTTGAGTTTTTTCAAAACCCGCTTATTTGCTGCCGTTTTTCAATTCGGATTTTTTTAGTTTCGCGCTTTGGCAG
>CAZZFL010000060.1:0-8193 GCA_964653395.1 uncultured Treponema sp.
TTAAAGACTCTCTAAAACGTACATTAAAGACACTTCAAAATTTACAATGAAAGTTTCTCCAACATTTACGCAAAAAGCGCGCCCATGCAGAGTGCAAAAAAATGAATTTTCTCGAAAAATTTTACTTTTTATCCAAAGATAAAAGTCTTTTTTCTTGCGAAAAATAGAAACCTGCGTTATAATATGAGTATAAGGAGTGTGATTCATGGTTATTCCTATAAAACATTATGGACTTTATAGATTCAGAAATAGAGCTTACGACAATAATCAGGCTTTGAATGCGTATGGTACAGACAGCCTTGCCAATGGACGAAATGTTATGCTCTATAAATATGATTTCAGTGACAAGGCGCAAAACTGGCGTGTCATGTATGCAGGAATATATGAAGGACATACTCTTTATTGGATGAACTGCCAACTTGGTGGAACTGAAAATCCATTCGCACTTGACCGTTTTACAGGGGCGTTGCGTAACAACGCCGATGTGTATATGGCAAAAAATTCCAGTGCCGCAGATCAGTTGGTTTATTTTGTTGACGCTGGAATTGAAAGGTGCGTATACATTCACTTGTACGGAAAGACAAAAGATAACAATAGTCCAGAAGATTTGGTTCTGACAGCCGCAAAAAATCCCGACGGCATAAATGGTAACAATGCCCCCACTTCATTGACACAGGCAGGAAATGTTTATTGGTCGCCTTACGAAGCTGGAAATGAAGCCCAGCAATGGATGTTTGGAGCTATGGAAGAGGGCGAAGATCCTTGGATAGCCAACAGGGCAACCGCGTTTCCGGCTGAAAAATATTATCGGCATGAAAACGATCGTAACTATCCAGACTATGTTGGCGAATGCACTTGGTATTGCAATGGTAGATTTGTTGAAGTGCATGATACGGTTCTCAATATGGTGGGAAATGCAGTAAAGTGGAATACTGGAGAGTTACCAGATGAGTGTGGCAGAGATACAGAAATTAGGGCGCAATCTGTAGCAGTGTTCGGTCCTAAAGATGCAAACGATACAAGAACCGCAGGGCATGTAGTGTTTGTGGAATCATTGGGCAAGAATGAAGATGGCGAAGATGTTGTTGAATTCTCGGAATGCAATGTTATGAGGTCAATAAGCAACGGAGAGATTGAGGTCAGAAACAAATATCTTCCAAATGCTGTAGACGGATACAAGCAGACTGTTAAAAAAAGTAATTTTAAGAATTTGTACGACTATAAATTTTTGTGTGTTATATATAAAAAATAATGTATGCAAATTCATAATCATGAAAACCTTTCTGTTTTTGGGAGAATAAAATGAAATTCAATTTTAGGTGTTTTTTCATCGTTGCCGCTGCATTGTTCGCCGTCATTGTGTTTTCGGCTTGCAAAAACGAAAAAAAAAATGTAGAAGATGCGAATTTGGCACGGCAGGCGGAAGATATGCAAAATTACATAATCCAGAATTGGAGCGATGAAGATATACAGGTTCTCGAGGGAATAGAAGATAGAATAAATTATGGGTATGACAGAATATCATTTGGAAAGGAGCCTGGTACTTTTACATTCTATTATTATGAAGAAGACGGTTGGACGAAAAGGGTGCTTGCTCCTGCGGCGTTCGTTCCAGAAAACGAAGAGGTGCTGTACGAAAAGTACCCCTTTTTGATAAAAGGTGATTACATATATAGCGCGGAATTCTATTCCACAAATGATTTTTCAGTTATGGCATTCAAGGAAAAAAATAAGGATGATATCCTCACGGTATTTTTCACCACCGACCAATGGAAAACATGGACCAGGTCATATATAAAAATTGAAGATGACTATATTGCTAAGGTGAATATAAAACCCGGGCAGCTATATCTGTCTGATTCTGATTATGCTTTTCCTCGCTTCCATATACATTGCCTAGATTCTACTACAGGATACTTGAAAATTTGCCCAAGAGATAAACCCGGAGGGCGACTTTATAGGACAGAAAATTCCGGTGTGTCGTGGGAATTCATTTGTGAGCTTCCCGAGCACGAGAGAAACGTGTTCTTTGCCCAAAAGGGCGAGATATTTTTGCGCGGATTGAAGGGGAACTTCTTTTGTCTTTACAAAAGTGATGATTTTGAAAATTGGGTTGAACAAGATTTTCCGATTGATACTGAAAAATATGAAAAAGGACATATTATGAATGCTCGGCTTGAGGGAAACTATGGGGTGGTCAAGGCTTCGCTGTTGTGCAAAGATGTGGGCGAGGATGGAAAGTCTAGAATAGTTGTGTTTTACGCCACAAAGGACGGTGGAGAAAATTGGCTTTTTTGGAAAGAAGAATCTTAAGAAAATTGAAACTATGAATCCTTTGTTTCACTTTGAGAAATATTTTTTGTAGTTAAAATAGTTCTTTTTAAAATTTGGAAAAACGTGTCATAATACGTGCTTAAAAATTCTTGTTTTTATAATGAGTCGTGTAAACAATTGTGAATTGTTTCCGCGCCCTTTCCTTTTCAAAAAAATTGCCTTTCCTTTCCAATTTTGTTATCTTGAAAAAAGGCGGACATTGTTTTTTCGCCCGCCTGCCTTGAAATGTTTTTGTTTGGGGGTGAAATATGGATCAGGACAAGATGACCATAAAGGCGTTCGACGCTTTGCAGGAAGCGTCCTCTTTGGCGAGGCAGAACGACCACGCGGAAATTGGAAACGAGCACATTCTCGTGGCGTTGCTCGAGCAAAAGGACGGAATCATTCCGCCGCTAGTGGAAAGGATCGGGATGAACGCGTCCGCGCTTTCCTCGCGGGCGAGGCTTCTTTGGGAAAGGATTCCGCGCGTCAGCGGCAACGCGAACCTCTTGCTTTCGAACATGGCGCAGCGCACTTTGGCGAACGCCGAAAAGGAAATGTCCCATCTCAAAGACGAATACGTTTCCACCGAGCATTTTCTTTTGGCGATGACGCAGAATTCGGACGACGTTTCGCATTTGCTGAAGGAAAGCGGAATCACGAAGGACGCGATTTTGCAGGCGCTAAAGTCCATTCGCGGCAATTCCAAGATAGATTCTCAAGATCCCGAAAGCTCGATGCGCTCGCTTGAAAAGTATTGCTCGGACTTGACGAGCCTCGCGCTCAAGGACAAGATCGATCCCGTCATCGGGCGCGACGAGGAAATCAGGCGCGTGATGCAGGTCTTGAGCCGCCGCACGAAGAACAATCCCGTCCTTATAGGCGAGCCGGGCGTGGGAAAGACGGCGGTAGTGGAAGGGCTTGCGCTCAGAATCGCGAAGGGCGACGTTCCCGAAAGCCTCAAGAACAAGCGGCTTCTTTCGCTCGACATGGGCGCGCTCGTGGCGGGCGCGAAATACAAGGGCGAATTCGAAGAGCGCTTGAAAGGCGTCATCGACGAAGTGAAAAAGTCGGACGGCAAGATAATCCTGTTCATCGACGAGCTTCACACGATTGTGGGGGCGGGAAGCGGCGAAGGCTCTACGAGCGCGGCGAACCTTCTCAAGCCCGCGCTCGCACGCGGCGAGCTTCGCGCGATTGGCGCGACCACGCTTGACGAATACCGCAAGTACATCGAAAAGGACGCGGCTTTGGAAAGGCGTTTCCAGCAGGTCCTGTGCGCGGAACCGAATCTCGAGGACACGATCGCGATATTGCGCGGTCTCCGCGAAAAATACGAAATCCACCACGGCGTGCGCATCGAGGACGAGGCTTTGGTTGCGGCGGCCACGCTTTCCGACAGGTACATCACGAACAGGTTTTTGCCGGACAAGGCCATCGACTTGGTGGACGAAGCCGCGAGCCGCCTCAAGATGGAAATCGAAAGCGAGCCTACGGAGCTCGACAGGATCGAGCGCAAGATTTTGCAGATGCAAATCGAAAGGCAGTCTCTCGCGAAGGAAAGCGACGAGGCCAGCAAGGAACGCCTTGAAAAGCTCAACGGCGAGCTTTCCGAACTGGGGCAGAAGCGCGACGCGATGAAATTGCAGTGGCAGAACGAAAAGGCCGCGATCGACTCTTCCCGCGAGGCGAAGGAAAAGCTTGAGAACGCGAAATTCGAGCTTGAAAGGTGCACGGCGGAAGGACGGCTCGAACGCGCCGCCGAATTGAAATATTCGATAATTCCAGAACTCGAAAAGAAGCTGAATTCCGCAGATTCTAAAAATGACGGAAACGCGCGGAGCGAGAGCGCGCCGCTTTTGCGCGAGACCGTCACCGAGGAGGACATCGCCCGAGTCGTCTCGTCGTGGACCGGAATTCCCGTCGCGAAGATGATGGGCAGCGAAAAGGAAAAATACATCGCGCTCGAAAGCGAGCTGCACAAGCGCGTCATCGGGCAGGACGAGGCCGTGCAGGTGGTGAGCGACGCGATCCGGCGAAACCGTTCGGGGCTTTCCGATCCGAACAAGCCGCTCGGAAGCTTCCTTTTCATCGGGCCGACGGGCGTGGGAAAGACGGAACTCGCAAAGACTTTGGCGGACTTCTTGTTCAACGACGAGCGCGCCCTTACGAGGATCGACATGAGCGAGTACATGGAAAAATTCTCCGTGACGAGGCTCATCGGCGCGCCTCCGGGATACGTCGGCTATGACGAGGGCGGACAGCTCACCGAGGCGGTGCGCCGCCGTCCGTACAGCGTCGTGCTTTTCGACGAGATAGAAAAGGCGCATCCCGACGTGTTCAACGTGCTTTTGCAGGTGCTCGACGACGGACGCTTGACCGACGGACAAGGCCGAATCGTAGACTTCAAGAACACGATCATAATAATGACGAGCAATTTGGCGAGCGACCTGATTTTGGAGGCCGACACCGACGAGAAGTTGAAGGCGATAAAAGGCAGGCTGAACGAAATCTTGAAAGGCTCGTTCAAGCCGGAATTCCTGAACAGGATCGATGAAATCGTGATGTTCACTCGGCTCGACAAGTCGTTCATAGCAGAAATAGTTCGCTACCAATTGGAGCGCGTGGCGAAGCGGCTTGAGTCGCACCGCATAAGAATCCAGTTCGAAAAGAGCGCGTTGGATTTTCTTTGCGAAAAGGGCTACGATCCGGCGTTCGGCGCGAGGCCGGTAAAGCGCGCGATTCAGACTTATGTCGAAAATCCGCTCGCGAAGGAAATCCTGCGCGGCGCGTTTCCAGACGGCAGCGCGATCACGGCGCGCGCGGAAGGAGGCGGAATAAGGTTCGTTTAGTCCGCCGCCACGATTGCCCGCGGCTTGATTATTGAAAACGACGCGTCCTTGTAGATCGCGCCGCAAAGGAATTCCAAGGACTCTCGCAGCTGCGAGTCGAGTTTCCACGGCGCGTTCAGGACGAGCATTCCGCTTCCCAAAAGGTTCGCGCCGCTTTTCCTTGTTTCGCTTCCGGGAAAGAATTCCGCGCGGAGAATTTCAGCGTGGGCGTTCTGCCTTTTTGCCGCGTCCTCGATTTGGAAAATCATTTCATTGATTTGAGCCTTCTTGCCTTCCAAAATCGGATACCAAAGCGCGATGATTCCCGCGCTCCATTTTTTGTGGACGGCGCGGACGGTTTTCGCCACTTCCTCGAATTCGCTCAAGTCTTCGTATGGCGGATCAATCAAGGCCGCGCCTCGCCTGATTTTCGGCGGGGCGGAGGCGGAAAGGTTTTTCAGTCCGTCCGCGTGGAAGATTTTCACGGCGCAGGATTTTTTCTTGCCTTTCGCGTCTTGCGGAATCCCGTTTTTTCCACTTGACTTTTTTTCAATTTCATTTTCTTCGCCTGAACTTTTTTCAATCGAAATTTCTTCGAGCGATTTTTTTCCCGAAACGTTTTCGCGAAGCCTTTCGATTTCCGTGGGATGAAGTTCGCAAAGGAAAAGGTTCGAGTCGCTCCGCATCAAGTTGCGCTCGAGCAGTGGCGAGCCGGGATAGCATGAAATTTTCAAGTACGGCGATATTTGCCCGAAATAAAATTCCACGCATTCAGGAATTTCGCGCCGCGCGAAGTCTTCGCCGCGCGTGCCTTCGAAAAATCCGCGCAGCGCCAAAACGCCTTTTTCAGCCTCGAGAGTTTTTTTCGCCGAAGCGCATTCAAGCGAATAAAGCGCGCTTCCCGCGTGCGTGTCGAAAAATGTGTAGGGAGCGTCCTTCGCGTTCAGGTGGCGCAGAATCTGAATCAGCGCGATGTGCTTGAGGATGTCGGCATGGTTTCCAGAATGGAATTCGTGCAAGTAGCTGAGCATCGTATTTTTTCAGTCGAGCGAGTCGATTTCGTGAAGCCACGCGTCCGCGCTCGCGTCGCTCGGCATCCTCCAGTCGCCACGCGGCGAAAGGCTCACGCTTCCGACTTTCGCGCCGTCCGGCATGCACGAACGCTTGAACTGCTGCGAGAAAAATCTTTTGTAGAAAATCTTCATCCAGCGTTTTATCGTCGCCGCGGAATATTCGCTTTCGGCGAACGCCTTTTTCGCAAGGAAATAAATTTTACTCGGCGAAAATCCGAAGCGCAAGATGTTGTACAAAAAGAAATCGTGCAGTTCGTAAGGTCCGACGATTTCCTCGGTCTTCTGCGAAATGTCGCCTTGCTCGGGCGGAAGAAGCTCGGGGCTTACGGGCGTGTTCAGGATGTCGAAGAGGATTTCGCTCAATTTTTTGTTTTGAGTTCCGCCGGAATTTTCTTCATTCGCGAAAGAGCATGCCTCGCGTTCCACGATGTGCCTGACAAGCGTTTTTGGAATCGAGGAATTCACGCCGTACATCGACATGTGGTCGCCGTTGTAAGTGCACCAGCCTAGCGCGAGTTCGGAAAGGTCGCCCGTGCCGATGACGAGCGCGTTTTCCTTGTTCGCCAAGTCCATCAGGATTTGCGTGCGCTCTCTCGCCTGCGCGTTTTCGTAAGTCGCGTCGTGAACGTTTTCGTCCTGGCCGATGTCCTTGAAATGCTGGAGCACGGAATCCGAAATCGGAATCTCGCGAAGGCTCGCGCCGCATTCAAGCGCGAGCGCGCATGCGTTCAGGTACGTTCGATCAGTCGTGCCGAAGCCCGGCATCGTTACGGCGATGATTCCCCGTCGGTCGAGCGAGCACAGGTCGAACGCGCGGCAAGTCACCAAAAGCGCGAGCGTGGAGTCGAGGCCGCCTGAAAGTCCGACGACAGCGTTCTTCGCGCCTATGTGACGAAGCCTCTTTGCGAGCGCGTGCGCCTGAATCGTAATCACCTCGAGGCAGCGTTCTTCGCGCGCGTTTTTTTCCTGCGGAACGAAAGGACGCTTTTCCACGGTGCGGAAGAAATTCGCGCTTGCGTCGAATTTCTTTTCCTTTAGATTCACGAAAATTTCCTTGTGCGCGTTTGAATCGGATTCGCATTGCAAAAAAGTCGTCGTCCTGATTCGCTCGGCTTCGAGAAGCGAAACGTCGATGTCGGCGAAAATCATCTTTTCTTCAAACGGCGCGTTTTCCGCGAGGATTTTTCCGTTTTCAGAAATCAAGTTGTGTCCCGCGAAAACCATGTCCTGCGTGGATTCGTCGGGACTTGAGTCCGCGTAGATGTACGCGCAGAAATTCCGCGCCGACGCGCTTTTCACCAAAAGCCGCCTGTATTCCGCCTTGCCGATCGTCTCGTTGCTCGCGGACAAGTTCGCGATTATCGTCGCGCCCGCAAATGCGTGGCTCGTGGAAGGCGGAACCGCCGTCCACAAATCCTCGCAGATTTCGAACGCGATTTTCGCGCCGGGAAAATTTTCCGCGCAGACAAGGATGTCGCTGCCGAAAGGCACTTCAGGAAATTTCTGCGAGATGAAAATCGTTTCGCCGGAATTCGCTCCGCGCAAATTTTTCGACGAAGCGAAATGACGCGCCTCGTAGAATTCGCCGTGATTCGGAATGTAGGTTTTCGGGACGAGCGCGAGAATCTCGCCTTTGTGCAAAATCGCCGCCGCGTTGTAAAGCGAGCCGTTTTTCTTCACCGGAATTCCCACGGCAATTATAGTTTGGAGGGAAGACGTTTCCTTCGCGATGAACGTGAGCGCGAAAAGCGCGTTTTGCAAAAGCGTTTCCTGAAAGAAAAGGTCGTCGCAAGTGTAGCCCGTTATGGAAAGTTCAGGCAGGACGAGAAGGTCCGCGCCTTGCGATGCCGCCTCGTGCGCCGCCGTGATGATTTTCTCAGAATTGAACGCGGTGTCGCAAACCTTGAGCGCAACGCTCGCCGCCGCCGCTCGAAAATATCCGTAATTCATGGGAACATTGTAGCACATTTTTTCGC
>CAZZFL010000061.1:0-7904 GCA_964653395.1 uncultured Treponema sp.
TGCTCCGTCCGAAGACCTCGCTCTCATACATGCACTCGGCGAGTATGGCGGGAGTTTGGTATGTTCCCTTGCGCCCGGCGCGGAAAAGGAATTCAACGCTCTGCGTTCCAGACGAAAGGTAGTTCCAAAAGCATTGTATTTCCGCATCGTAGATGTCCTGATGGCTCATCCGCCATGAGGAACGATATGTCCTTTCGCCCTTCGCTTCATTTTTCTGCGGAACGGTGGCGGTGGTACTGAACGCGGCGTTCATGATTTCGCAACCTGCCGGCACCGCCGCACGCAACGCCACAAACGTCCTGTCCTTCAACGATGTAACGAAAATCTTCTGCCTGTATATTTCGCCGCTTTTCAAATTGGCAGCATCGACTTTCTTTCCTGTGCGGGCATCGGATATTTCAGTGTAGACGCAAAGACCTTCGTCTCGGGCAAGCTGCTCCTCGGCAGGAATGGCATATTTCATGCTAACCGTATAGTACAGCGCACCTCTCCCCTGCTTCTTTATCTCGAGTGGGATTTCCACGTCTTTTTTTATGGAGGCGATTTTCTCGTCCGCAAAATCAAATTTCGCGCTCACGGTATTTGCGGCCGCTTCCTTGAATTCGCCTTGAATGAATTCTTTTCCGTCTAGCAAAATCTGCGCGGAAAAATCCGAAATCTCAAGTCCTGTTTCCTTGATGTACGAGTCAAGCGCAATGAGGGCACGGCTCGTTTCAGCCGTGGAACGCCATGTACCCTTGAATGCCTTTTGCAGTTCAAGCATTTCATATACAAGGCGGTTCACATAAACATCGCCCGGATTCAACTTGGAGAAAAGTTCGAGGCACAAAGCGTACTGTTCGATTTTTCCGCCGAAAAAATGCCAGCGTTCAAAATCGCCGCTTTGGAAAACCACGCCGCGCGTAGTCAACGCCATCGCGTTTTTGATTTTTGCCACGGCATCTTCCGCAAGATTTCTTTCTCCGCATTCAAGCGCGGCAAGCGACGCGAAGGCAAGCGCGTTTATCGAAGCGTCCTTGTCTTTCAGTATTTCGTTCAACTGCGCAGTGTTGAATTTCTGTCCCATCCGCGAAAGGACATACATACAGTAACTTCGCGCATAAAATCCGAAGCGTTCCGTCTCGCATTCATCGTATCCTTTTTGAATGAACGAAAGAAGTTTTTTAACGTCAAGCTGCTGGGGAATTTCTATGCCCTTTTCCTTCGCAAGCATGAGGATTTCCGCGATTCGCAAACTCACCGCGAGCGAAGATTCGCTAGAATCTTTCCAATACGGAAAGCCGCCGTCCTTTTTCTGCACGGCCGCCCATTCGCCGAATTCTTTTCGAACGGCCTCGCGCGGCGAATCCACTTCGCTTTGCAATCCGAAAACTTCGATGTATTCGCCGAACGACACAAGCGGCATTATCGCCGACGAACGCTGTTCAAGACAGCCATAAGGATAATGGAAAACATAGTCAACCGCGCTTGAAAGCGTTCCAAGCCTTGTGGAATCAAGTTGCAGGAAAAGCGAGCCTTCGCCGTCTTGCAAAAGCGACGGAAACACAATTTTTTCCGTCATGGATTGTCTTTCAGTTTCCATGCTTCCGAGCGTGGTGACAGTTTCGTAGACATAAGGCTTTTGGATTTCAAGCCCTTTGTATATCACTTCGTTGAGGCCATCGCATTTCGCCTTGAACGAAAGCGTGATCCAGCCGTAATCAAGCGCGCGCAAATTGAACATCACGCTTTTTGTTTTTCCCGCTTCTACTGTGACGGTCTTGATGTTTTCTCCTGAAACTTCGGCTTTTCCGCCACGCCGAGCCGCCTCGCCACCTTGCTTTTTGTAGTCCGTCTTTTCAAGGCCTTCCAAAACTCCGAATTCAATTTGAACGGTGCGATCGTCCGCGCTGGTATTCGTTATGACCGCGCCCGCCTCGCCTATATCTCCGAGACGCAAAATTTTTGTGTGAACGTCGCGCACGGAAATTGGATTCGACACAGCGAGGCTTTGCGAAGCCAGCGCGAAATTGTCGTCGCAAACGCCGACCACAGTAACTTCGTATTCGGTGAGCGTGTCAGGCAATTTGAATGTCGCACTTGCGCGCCCGTTTTTGTCTGTAATCAAATTCGGAATGAACGCCGCCGTCATGTTGAAATTGTTCCGCACATGAACGCCTTCATCCTCGTCAAAATCCGCGCCACCCGCTTCGGCCTTTGACATCATAATTTTTTGATCCATGTCATAACATTCCATGGCCGCTTCAAATGTCATTGCATCAGCCATAGCATACATTCGGTTTTTGAACATCAAGATTTCGCGTTCGCACGCACCGGTCGTGTAGCTTTCGTAGTCCACTTTGTCCAAAAGACGCGAGCGAGAATAAAAACTCTCTGAATGAATTTGAAAATGCCTGCCATAAAAAAATTCCAGCGGCGACTTTATCTTGTAGCCAGTCAAATTCAGAACGCCTTTGTCCACCACCATGAGGGCAAGTTCCGCGCCTTGCAACGGCACGCCATTCTTCGAGGCTTCCATTTCAATCTGAACAGTGCTTCCGGGCGCATAGCTCTTTTCAGCCGAATCGATTTTCACTTCGAATGATTTCGTTTCGCAAGAAATTTCAAGTTCAATTGAAGCGAGCGCTTCCTTTGGCTTTCCTTCGTCGGAAGCGTCATAATCGCGCACACCGTATCCAGTTCGTGCCGAATGCGAGGCCACGCACACTTCAATTCGCGGCAAATAGTTTTCCTTGATTGGAATTTCAATCAGGGCAGAGCCGTTTTTCAAATCCAAAACTTGGTAATCGAAAACGCCTTCGGCGCAAACAGTAACGAGCAATGGTGCGTCCTGCAAATTTGAATTCAAAGCGATTGTAGCAGTCTCGCCGACGGAATATTTTTTCTTGTCCGCCACAAGTTCCATTTCAGGGGAATCGTCTTTGCAGACAAAACTTGAGTTCCATTCTTTGCCGCTCGCATAGAAATCAAATTCCGTCAAAACCTTGCGCCCTTTGGAATCCGTTCCGCGCAAAGTCAAAATGTACGCGCCGCTTTCTTTTGGCACGAGCGAGAATTCGCCATTGCGCTCTTTCAGCGTTCCTGCCGATTCAAGTTCCAACGCTTTCTTCCATTCGGCATGCTGGATTCCGTATTCATCAAGATAAAATTCGCTCTTCCAAATTTTGTGCTCAAGTGTCCAAGAAAAATTTTCCTTTGAAAAAAGCGAGTCATCCGCAATCTGCGCTTCGGGAGTGAGCGCGACATATTTAAAGGAAATGCTCTCGCCCGCCTTCGCAAATCCGCGCAGTTCTTCGGCATTTTTCACGCCGATATAAAATGACGCGGGATGCACTACCGTCCTGTCGCGAGCCGCTATCATTTGATTCGAGCTGTCGGTAATCAAAGCCTGCAAATTGTATTCGTAAGGCGCGCCGTCTTTTTTTTCCATTCCGCTTTTTACTGAAAAATTAGCCGCGCCGTCATCATTCAAATTTGCCTGCTCGCTTTCATAAAAATATTCTTCTTCGACATCTTCATCATAATCGTAATTTTCCGAATATGAAAAAGCGGCAGGTCCAAAAACATATTGTGCATAGTCGCCGTCTGGCGAAAAATTCGTCTGGCTTCGTGTCCATTCCGCGCGTGCGCTTCCACCCGAAAGCGAGCCGCCACCCAAATACGACGCGCTCACGCTTGCCGTAATCGTATCGCCGCGCATGTACAAAACGGGAGTGATTTCCGCGCGTGAACTGAATTTAAGCCGCTCAAAATATTGCACGGAAAATCTCGCGAACCGTTTCGTTCCATCAGACCGCGCATATTCAATGAAATAATTTCCCGGAGCAGCGTCATCTGGAACGAGCCATTCCGCAAACGACGTACCTTGCTCGGAAGCTGTGCCGGAAAATTCCGCGAAAACTTTTTGCTCATGGGCGTACTCGCGATCAACAATTTTGATGACATAGTTGCCATGATAGTTTGAATATTTTCCGTCTTGCAAAGTTCGGTCAATTATTTTCACGTCCACTTTGTCGCCGGGGCGAAACACATCGCTTTGCGTTATGATTTGAGTCTGCGCACGCCTTTGGTTTTGCTCGGCATAAATCGAAAGAATCGCCCTGTCATTTTGCGTGCGGCACAAAAGAAAATAATTTTTCGAGGCATCGAATTTACCTTCAAAAACCGCGATGCCTTGCGACGAAGTTTTTTTCGTGGCTATTACTCGCGCGTCCTGCATTCGAAAAACTTTTTCCCAATAATTTTCATCGCTTTCTTTAGGCATTTGAAACAAAATTACTTCCACATCAGAAAGCAAATTTCCGCTTTTCAAGCTTGAAACATTGGCAATGATTTTTCCCGAAGCGACACGCGCCGTCATTCCCAAATCTGTCACTTGGATGAAACTTTCATGGGAATACTTTGATTCTTTTTTTGCGCCGGCATAATTTTTGTAATAAAATTCGCTTTGGAATTTAACGATGCCGCGCATTTCGCCGCCATCGCATTTTTCCAAAAATTGCGCCAAATCAACTGCTACAATTTCGCGGCGATTTTTGTTTTCATCGCTCGTCTTCACGGCGAAAGTTTTTTCTTTTGGCAAATTGAAATTTTCCGTAACGCCCGCGAGCGGCACAATCTTGTAAAACGAATTTTCGCTTGTAATGTTTTGAATCTCAAATGCGATTTTAGGATGTTCGCTGCTTTCCAAAAACGAAAATTTTCCCGCTCGAAAATCAGCGAAAACGTCCGCGTCGCCCACTTGGATTTTCTGCGAAATTTTATTCTCGCAAATCTGATTGTAGCAGTCGCGCACAGAATTCTCTTTTATCTCAAACGAATATTCATCGGAATAAGTGACAGGCAAATCGCTAAAAAGTATCGTATTGCCCTCAATTTTCATCTGTTCAATTTTTGTCTCAAATTGCGGCTGAAAAGAAATGGCGGAAAAAATTTCGGCTTCCATTCCGGACTTTATCGCATGGTTGAACGAAATGCGCAGAGTGCTGCCGCCGCTCGCTTTCACAAATTCGAACGGCCGCAAAGTATGGAATTTTAAAACCTGTTCGCTTTCTGTCTTGCGATAGCCTTTTTGCGGCTCGGCTCCGCTTTTTAATGTGATGGAAATTTCATCGTCCTGCAAAAAAGAATTTTTCATTTTTAGAAGAACAGAATTTTCTTCAAGTTGCGAGGCGGAAAAATCGTACTTTTTATTTTTCGAATCGCGCACTTCAATATGCGAAGAAATGACTTTCGCGTTCACTTTGTTTGAAAAATTTATTGCGATGTTTTTCGCATATTCGGCGGGAATGTCGTTCGGATTGAAAAAAACATTTTTATTTTTTCGCTCCAAAAATCCCGGGACGGCGTTTTGCATTCTGATTTCTTCCGTAAAAAAAGTGAATTCGTTTCGTCCAGAAAATTTCTCGCCATTAACGGAAACGATTTGCGGATTGATTTTCACTGTATAGATTTTTTGCGGAATCAAATCATCGGCGCAATCAAAACTCAAAACCGAAGTGCCGTACCACCTGAAAACGCCTTCAAGTTTCGGCGTGATTTGCACATGCTCGCTTTTTAAAATCGGCTCGCCAAGTTTTTTCAGCGGCACGACAGGTTCGGAAAAAACGATTTGAATGGAAGGATGGCGAACGGTGCTAGAAAGTTCGCCCGACGGCGTTACGGAGACGGCGTAGAACGGTGTGGAAATTTGCGTTTGCATCAATTTTTTCTCCTGTGGAATTTTGCCCTTGGACGCGAACAAAAAAGTGCCGCTCGCAAGAAGGGCTGCCATAAAAATAAAAAACGAAAAAGTTTTTTTCTTGAAAGACATTTTTACTCCTGATATTCATTTAAACAGATGTCGGGGAAAATCGTAACATCGTGATTTTTGCGATGAAAATTTTCCGCTCACTTGAAACGAAAAAGCGTCACTTAATTTTCATGGCGTTTTCAAAAATTCTCCGATGCGCGTTTTGATTTTCCATCGAATTTTTAACTTGCATGAGAACAAAACAAAATTGCATTTTCACTGCGGCTTCCATCAAGATTCCACAGTAAAAATGCAATTTGAAAAATGAAATTATATTTTAAAAAGCAAAAAGCATTACGCCATCGTCGCACTTTTTCAACAGTTTCCGAATCTAAAGATTCGCGCGTTGTTAAAAAACTGCAAGCGTTTAAAATTATCGCTGAAATTAGCGCGATAATTTTAACTTTGAGTTTCTTTCAGAAACTCAAATATCTTCTGCGATTTTTTGCTTCGCTACAAAATCGCGTTTTCAACAGTTCGAAAGTTGTTCTCGCAACAAGCAAAACGAAGTGACGCGAAGTTTCAAGCGAACTTTCCTCACTGTTGAAAAATAAGGGAAGTTTTTTCTATCCTTGCGAGTGCGCGTTCTTTTCCCAAAATCAAAATCGAGCCGATGAGTGGCGGACTTATGCGGCTTCCCGTGGCGGCCATTCGAATCGGCATCATGAAGTCGCCGAGTTTGATTCCCATTTCTTCGGAATGTTTTTTCGCGCGTTCTTCGGCTTCTTCATGGGAAAGCGAAAAAATTTCTTCCACGAAAATTTTCGCACGCTCGAGCACTTCGCGCGTTTTGGCTTCGTCGAGTTTTTTGGGAATGATTTCGGCTTTCGGCGGAACGGAAGGTTCGGTGAACAAAAAGCGCACCATTTCCGCAGCGTCCGTCAAATATTTCAGGCGTTCCTTTATCAGCGGCATCAATTTCATCAGCGCGGCTTTCACATCTTGGCTCGTCATTCCCATCGAAGAATCCACGCAGAAAGGCTCGCCGTTTCCGTCAAGCGCGATGCCTGAATATTCAGGACCGACTTTCGGCTTAGGCTGCGGATTTTCGGGATTGATTTCCAAAGCCGCGTCGCCCGTTCCCGTGATGAAAGGCAAAGTGCGCTCATACAATTCTTCGTCGCTCAAAAGACGAATGTACGCGCCGTTGTAATATTCCAATTTTTTGTAGTCGAACACGGCAGGCGCTTTGTTCAAATGTTCCAATTTAAATGCGGCCGCCAATTCCGAAAGCGTGTAAAATTCCTTGCCTTCTTCGTAAGAGCAGCCGAGCATCGCGACATAGTTCACGATTGCTTGCGGCAAATATCCGCGCGCGCGGAATTCGTTCAAGGAAGTGGAGCCGTGTCGCTTGGAAAGTTTTTTTCCGTCCGCGCCGTTCACCATCGGAAGGTGGCAGAATTCTGGATGCTGCCATCCGAACGCGCGATACATCTGCACGTGAAGCGGCGTTGAAGGAATCCATTCTTGGGCGCGCATCACATGGCTTATTTTCATAAAATGATCGTCCACTATATTTGCCAAATGATATGTCGGAAATCCGTCGCTTTTCAGCAAAACAGGATCGGGCGAAATGTCTTCGTTCTTCCAAATTATGTCGCCTAGAAGATGGTCGTGGAATTTCGTCTCGCCTTCGAGCGGCACTTTCAGGCGAATCACATGCGGCTTTCCCGCTTCCAAATTAGCCTTGATTTCTTCCGCAGTCAAATGACGGCAATTGCGATCGTAGCCGGGAGCCATTTTGTTTTCGGTTTGGATTTTTCGAATTCGTTCGAGCCGCTCCGCGTCGCAAAAGCAATAGTACGCCTCGCCTTTTTCGACAAGTTCTTCGGCATATTTTTTGTAAAGTTCGAAACGTTCGCTTTGGACGTAAGGACCATACTCGCCGCCTTTTTCGCCGCCTTCATCCCATTCGATTCCAAGCCATTTCATCGTGTCATAAAGATTCTTGACATATTCTTCGCCGTAGCGCGTGCGATCCGTATCTTCAAGGCGCAAAATAAATTTTCCACCCATGGACTTTGCAAAAAGATAATTGAAAAGCGCGGTGCGCACGCCTCCGATGTGCTGCATGCCGGTCGGCGACGGCGCATATCTCACGCGAACTTCGTTT
>CAZZFL010000062.1:0-7761 GCA_964653395.1 uncultured Treponema sp.
TAAAATCAGCGGCGACATTACGACGCTGATTTTAAACGTTCCTCAATTTTCAACAGTGAAGAAAGTGTCAACTTTCGAACTGTTGAAAACGCAGTTTCGCAACGAAGCGAGAAACTGCAATCAATAAGCAAGTTTTCGCAGAAAACTTGACATTAAAACTAAGCACCGCAGAAAATTTCAATTTTCGAGGATGCTTAATTCGTCCGCGCCAAGCAACTTGCTGCGACGCGGACAAACGCAACAAGCGAGTTTTTCAAAAACTCGGCATTAAAATCAGCAGCGATATTTTAGTCGCTGATTTCAATCATTCCTAAATTTGTATTCCCACCGCCTCGCGAATCGACTGCGTGAGAGTTTTTCGCCCCGCCAAATGTCCGCCGATTCCGGGGATTTCGACTATGAGCGGATATTTCGCGCCGCGCTGCCATTCGAGGACTTCTTCTTCAAGAAGCATCGAAATCTCTTCCGTCAAAATCAAGACTTTCGGACGCTCCGCGCTCGCCGGGGCGGAAACATTTTTGTCGAGGAAATTTTTTCCCGTAACGCGGCTGAACGCTTCGAGGGCTTCGCCACGGTTCACCGCGACCGCCCCTTCCACGCCAACTAGCGCGAAGGCGAGTACGATTTCTCGCTCGCCGATGACAAAATACTGCACGAAAAGACCGAGCCTATCCGAGAATGATTATCATCAAAGCCACAATGAATCCCCAAAGACAGATTCCTTCTGCAAGTCCGACGAACGGCAAAGCCTTTCCCGAAAGCTCCGAGTTTTCGCTCATCGCGCCCATCGCCGCGGCACCGATTTTTCCGACCGCCATTCCGCCGGCAATGCACGAAAAGCCCACCGCAAGACAAGCCGCGATGTACTTAAATGACTTCGAATTGTCCGCCTGCTCGATCGCCTGCTCCTCCGCGCTTTCAGAAGAAGACTGGGCGAAAAGCCCCGCCATCGCGACGCAAAGCAACGCCGCCGCCAAAACGAAAATTTTCTTGTTCATAAAGAACTCCTATGAAAAGCCAAGAACGATTTTTGAAAATCGCGTCCGGCCTTTTAACGTGCGCTTGCAACGAAACGAAACGCACAGTAAATATTGAAGTCTGCAACGCAAACTTTGAAACTTCCCTTATTCTGTCGCAACATTTGAAAATTCTTTTACTTTCCAAATTCGCGCAGGACAAAACTTTCGCCGCACGAAATCATTTTCGATAGACGAATTCATACGCCTTGAATTCCTTTCCCGTCTCGCCGAAAAATTTCGAAAAGAATTCATAATATTGCAAGCGAATCGCCTGAATCGCCACGATCATTCCTTCGAGGACGATGACGATCGCGTTTCCGATGATTCCGATCGCCAACGCGCCCACGCCGCCGACCAAGCCCATCATCGTGCTGATGATGAATCCGAGCACCGCATGCGCCAAGGCGAACGCGCCCACCCGCAAAAAGCTCACCGAATTTGAAAGGTACGTGATGACGGTTTCCAAAAGTTCCACCACCGCTTCAATCACCGCCGCGCCGAATCCGTTTTCCATGACCGGCCGCTCGCCATCGACGAGGCGCGTGAACACTTCGCCGAACGAGCAGAAGAAAAGGGACGCGCCGATCACTATCCAGTCGTAGAGCGCGACCTTGTGGCCGAACGCCGCCACGCGCACCGCCAACGCCACGACATACCAAAAGAAAATCGCGCCCGAAAGCCCGCCCTTTCCGAAAAGCGCGCGTCCTGTTTTTCCGCGCGCGAACGAGTTCACGATGCCGATCAATATTCCCGCCGAATTTATGACGAAGCCCACGGCGATCGAAAATCCGAAGAACATGAACATCCGCCTCACCGAATTCGGATCGGACTGCGGCATCATCGGAAGAATCTGATTTCTCGGCTCGCCGAAGAGTCCCGTCACGAAACGCTCGAACGGCTCGAGCAGAGTTTCGTTCGCGAAAAATTCGCCGGTGAGCAAGCCCATCACCATGCTTGAAATTCCGATTCCCATGAAAATCGGAGCGAATTTGTTCCAGCCGCCCACTTTTATGACGTTCCGCGCCATCAAGATTCCCGCTATGAAAAAGACGAGTCCTTGCCCCGCGTCGCCGAACATTATTCCGAAAAGCAGCGTGAAGAAAACCGCGACAAAAGGCGTGGGATCGACCGTGCCGTAGACTGGCGAGCCGTAGCTGAAAATCATCCTGTTGAACGCGCCCGCGAATTTCGAGCGGGTGAGCCGAACCGGCACTTTTTCATTTCCGGCGACAACGCTCGGCACTTCATCGGGCCTGTACTGCCTGAACGAAACGCGATGCGAAGTGAGCGTGTCGATTTTTTTCATGAAATCCGCGGAATCCGAAAGCGGAATCCAGCCCGTAAGCCGATAAACCAATTGCGTGGATTCAAGCAGATTCTCCGTGTCGCGAAGCTGCGCCCCGAGCGAAAACGAAGCCAAAAGGCGAAGAATTTTTTCCTTGTGCGTTTCGGTGAAATTCGCGCGTTCCGTCTCGATTTCGCGAATCTTTGTCCTTGCCTCGTCGCGCTGCTTTTTCAGCGAAACCAAAACTTCGTCCGGGATTCCCTTGAAATCCTTAGGAATTTCCATTTGCACGAAGCCGAATTTCTTGAGTTCCGTGTCGAGCGCGAAGCGGCCTTTTTTGCTGGACGCGGCGAGAATGCGCGTCTTGTCGTCGCCGAGCGGCACGACCACCGCCCTTTGTCCCACGGCGAATTTCAGCTCGTCGAAAACTTCAGGATCGATTTTTCCGACCCGCAGCGAAAGAAAGGAAAGGTGCTCGAGTTCGCCGTATGACTGCTTGAGATTGCTGAACGCCGAGGCTTCTTTGTAGGATTCTTCGAGACGCTTGCAATTCTCGCGTTCCGCGCCGTCACGCTTTATCAGGCTGTCAAGAGAGGAAATTATCTTTTCCGCTTCCTCGAAGTCGTTTTTGCCGGGCAAATTCGCTTCTTTTATGGAAACGCCTGAGTCGTCGATGCCCAAAAAGGCGCGAGTCTGGTCAAGCCGCGCGAACATTTCGCGCTCGCGGTTTTCGGAGGCGGAGGCTGTCGTCCGCAGGGAATTTTCCTCGCCGCCCAATTGGTTTTGGAACTGGAAATTTCCGCTTTTTCCCAAAAACAAAAGCACATCCGAAATGTCTTCTTTGAGAACCATAAGCTCAACAAGGCACATGCGTGTCGTTCTTGCCATAACCCACCTATCTTATTCCGGCCGCTTCCATCGCGGATTCGGCCTCGACGTTCAAGCGCAGGGCTTCCACCGCCGCGCGTATATGATTGAGTTCGTTCAATTTTATGAAAAACCACGAAACCAAAACCACGGGCGTAAAAGGCTGCGAATGGAAAAGCCTGTTCGATTCCGCGACAAGTTCCTTTTTCGCCGCGTCCTCCACCCAGCCGGGATCAATCGTCCAAAGCGAGCCTTCTTCGTGCGCGTTCAAAAATCTCGCGTATTTCCAGCCGCCCCAATCTTCGTAGTGCTCGGGATTTTTTTCGAGAATCTCGATGGCGTCGCGCGCGAGCAAGTCGCCCTTTTTTTCCGAAGAATCCAAAAACAAAATGTGCTCCAAGATTTCATCATTCGGCATTTTGTAAAAGACTTTTAGGCGCAACGCCCACGCCATATTCTGCATCGCGTATTTTTTCAAAATCAAGTTTTCGACGTTCGCGCGTTCGAAAACGCCGAGACGTTCCGCCGCATTCCACAAGTCGGAAACGAACTGCCTGTCGATTTTCGCGTCCAAAAACTGCTGCTCAGAAATTTCAGGCTCCTTGTCATACCAAGAAAGCGGCGAAAGAGCAGTGATTTTCTTTATCGAAGGCCAGCCGTCATAATTCAAAATATTGTAAGGCGCGATGTTCCGAAGGCGCGGACGCTCCGTCCGCCCCATCGCTGCCGCCGCTCCGAGCGACTTCAAATTGGAATAGTCGAAATAGCGCAAAAGCAGAACCGCCACGTCGTCCGGCTTGTCGTACATGTCAAGCAGCCGCTTGTATTCGGAAATGAATTTCGCGCCAGCCTCTTCTTCAAGGCGTTTCGCCAAAAGAGTCTCGGGCACGGCGGGAACTTCGCTTTTCAAGACAAGCGACCAAAGTTCGGCGAGCGAGCGCGGGGCGAAAAGAGACGCTGCGCGGTGGCCGGTAAAAGACCTCGCCAAAATCCCGCTCGCCTTCGCGTAGACATAAGAATGAGCGCCTGAACGTTCCACCACACACCTTCTTACAAGACAGATTGCAAAAATTTGTCGAATGCGTCCGTATCCTTTTTGGTTTTGGAAATTTCATCTTTGTAGGAAGCGAGCGCGGAAGAATGCTCCGCGTTGAGTTCCTGCATTTTTTTCTCGCAATTTTCTTCCAAAGAGGAAACCATTTCCTTGAATTTCTCGTCGTATTCAGAATCCGCCTGCGCGCGAGCATGGGCCAAGATTTTGTCGGCCTCGACGCGGGCTTCGTCAACGAACACGCGCGCGCTTTCTTCCGCCTCAAGCAGATTCGCGATAAGATTCCGTTCTTCGCTTTCCATCACAAAGCCTCCTCCGCGCTGCAAATCATTTCGAAAAGGGAACGCTCGTTTTCGGCATTGAGAATTTTTTCACGGATTTCAGCGCTGTCCAAAATGAGCGAAATCTTGCGTATCACTTCCAAATGGTCGGAAGCCTTGCCTTGCGCGAAAAGCAGCATGAATACAATGTGAACCGGCTTTCCGTCAAGCGCGCCGTATTCTATTCCCGAGCGGCTCACGCCCACGGCGAACATGTCCTTTTTCACTTCGGAACAAACGGCATGCGGAATGGCGACTCCCGAAACCACTCCCGTGGACATTTTTGCCTCGCGTTCGAAAAGGCAATCCAAGACTGCCGCGCGATCGAGAGGCTCGCCTCCACGGACGAAAAGCTCCACCATTTCCTCGAAAAGTTCGTCTTTGTCCACGCTCTCCAGATTCATGCTGATAAAATCCGGATTGAAAAACGTAGCCAACATTATATCACCTTCTTTCAAAATTTCGGTAAAAAATTCGACGCTGAAGCAGGCGAATCCATGCCGGGCGGCATCGCCGCCGAAATTCACGGCACCAAATTATTCTTCGCCGGCTTCAGACTGGACTGGCTCGGCTTCCGAAGCCTCCGCCCCTGCCGCGCCGTCCGCATCAAGGTCGTTCCACCAATTCTCCACGCCCGCGCCGCTCGTATTCACGCTTTCCTGCACGGTCGGAGAAAGAGTCTGCTTCAAGGCAGGCTTTCTGTTCAGCCGCGCGATGAAAAAAGCCGTAATGATAAAAAGCGCGACCAGAACGAACGAAGTCTTGCTTATGACGCTCGCCGAATGCGAGCCGAACGCCGCGCTGCCCGAGCCGCTCAAAAGGCCGCCGAGTCCGCCGCCTTCGTCGTTTTGAATCAAAACCAAAAGAATAAGCAAAATGCAAATAATCACAAATGCGACCATGAGGACAACTTTTATAGCACCCATAAAAACTCCAATACAAATCTATAAATTCAAATTATAATGAAAAGAAGAAATTTGTTCAAGAGAAAAAAATCTATTTTTGAGAAAAATATTTTCCGCAAAAACAAAGCCACGCGCAAAACGCGGCGCGGCGGACTTTCCACGCCTTTTGGAAAGCGCGAAAAGTCCGCATGAATTCTAGATTTCGCAAATCGGGACGAAAGTTTCCGCCTTGAGCGACGCTCCGCCGATGAGTCCGCCGTCAATGTCGGGCTGGGCGAGCAATTCTTCCGCGTTGGAAGCCTTCATCGAGCCGCCGTACTGGATTATCGTTTCCTCGGCGACTTTTTCATTGTAAAGTTTCGCGATGTAGCCACGGATGAATTTGTGGATTGCCTGCGCGTCTTCGGGAGTGGCGGTTTTTCCGGTGCCAATCGCCCAAACCGGCTCGTACGCAATCGTGACGCGCTTCATCTGCTCTTCGCTCACGCCCGCGAGTCCCGCCGAAAGCTGGAACGCGCAGACTTGTTCCGCCTCGCCCGCCTCGCGCTCGCTCAAAAGCTCGCCGATGCACAAGTCCACTTCAAGCCCGGCGTTCAAGGCGCGGCGAACTTTTTTGTTGATCAACTCGTCGCTTTCGCCGATTTCATGCCGCCTCTCGCTGTGTCCGAGAATGACGCATCCGCAGCCGACGTCCTTCAGCATTTCCGTGGAAACTTCGCCTGTGTGCGCGCCGTTCGCAGTGGCCGCGCAGTCCTGCGCCGCGAGGATTATGTTCGAGCCTTTGACGACCTGCGCCACCGCGTCCAAATATACGAAAGGAACGCCAATCATAAACTTGTTCGTCTTGCCCTTGAGAGCCGCGACCAAGTCTTCCGCCAACTTTACCGCTTCCGCCTTCGAAGTGTTCATCTTCCAGTTTCCGGCGATGTAATGTGTCCGTGCCATGATAACTCCTATAATAAATTATTTTGTAGCCAAAACCGCGATTCCAGGAAGCGTCTTTCCTTCGAGGAATTCAAGGGACGCGCCGCCGCCCGTGGAAACGTGGCTCATTTTGTCCGCAAGGTGGAATTTGTTCACCGCTGCCACGGAATCTCCGCCGCCCACGACGGTCATCGCGCCACGGCCAGTCGCCTCCGCCACGAGTTTCGCGACGGTTTCAGTTCCTTTTGCGAACGCCTCGAATTCGAACACGCCGACAGGTCCGTTCCAGACAATCGACTTCGCAGAGCCGATGACTTCCTTGTAAAGTTCGACAGTCTTTGGACCAACGTCCATCGCCATCAAGTTGTCGGGAATGTCCGTTCCGTCAACTGCCACAGGCTTCGCGTCCGCGCTGAATTCTTCCGCGCCGACATGATCGACGGGAAGGATGATTTTCGCGCCCTTCGCCTCGGCATCGGCAAGCAATTTTTTCGCAGTGTCGATGAAATCGTCTTCGACAAGCGACTTTCCGACCGAATGTCCCTGCGCCTTGAGGAAAGTGTACGCCATTCCGCCGCCAATCACAAGCGCGCTCGCGTTCTTGAGAAGCGATTCGAGCACGGCGATTTTCGAGGAGACTTTCGCGCCGCCGATAATCGCGATCATCGGCTTTTCGGGATTCGTAACCATCGGCTGGATGTACTTGACTTCCTTTTCCATGAGGAATCCGCCCACGCTCGGCACGGGCATGAATTTCGCAATCGACGCGGTGGAAGCCTGATCGCGGTGCGCCGTTCCGAAGGCGTCGTTCACGAAAATGTCTCCGTATGACGCGAGCTCCTTCGCCATGACATCGCGTTCGGACGAATCCTTGGAAGTCTCTTCCTTGTGGAAGCGGACATTTTCAAGCATTGCGACGCCTCCTTCAGGGAGACTGTCAATCGCGGCCTTCTGTCCGAGCGCGTCGGGAAGGAACGTTACGGGCGTTCCGAGTTTCTGCGCGAAATATTCCACCACGGGCTTCATTCGGTTCTTGCCTTCGATGAATTTCTGCGCGTCGGCTTCAGTCCAAGTCTTTCCGGCCTTGAGAGCCTTTTCCTCGGCCTTCTTCACGTCTTTTTTCGGATCGCCCAAGTGACTCATCAGCACGAGGCTGCGCGGCTTCTGCTCGATGATGTACTTGATGGTAGGAAGCGCGGCCATAATTCGCGTGTCGTCCTGAACTACGCCGTCCTTCATCGGCACGTTGAAATCCACGCGCATGATGATGCGCTTGCCCTTGAGGTCAACGTCTTTTACAGTCTTAATCATTTCATTCTCCCAAATAAAAATTTAATTCATTGAATAAGAAATTATACCACAAAGCGCGATTTTTTTCAAGGGAAATTTT
>CAZZFL010000063.1:0-7688 GCA_964653395.1 uncultured Treponema sp.
CAGGAGGAAAAAATGCATCACACTTTCAAAACGAGCGGAACTTGTTCCACGCAAATTGATTTCGACAAGGACGAAAACGGCGTCGTCACGAACATCAAATTTACGGGCGGATGCGACGGCAATCTCAAGGCGATTTCAAAAATTCTTGACGGCTGGAAGGCGAGCGACATCGCCGCGAAAGTGGGCGGAAACCAATGCCGCAACAAGGGCACTTCCTGCGCCGACCAACTCGCCCGCGCCGTGATGGAATAAAATTCAGAAAGCCGCCACCCTGCGATGCAAGGCGAAGCCTTGCGAATTTTTCCTAGAAGAAAATAAGCCCGAGAATTCCAAGCGGAATCAGATAGCACGCGAACCATTCGAGGCGGCCTTTTTTGATTATTCTCATCAGCCACGAAAGGCTCGCATAGGCGGCGGCGAAACACGCCACGCATGAAACGGCGAGCGGCAACGCGCCCACCGCCGACATTTTTGAAACGTCGCGAAGTTCAAGGACGAGCGCCGCCAAAATCGCGGGAATCGAAACGATGAAAGAATATTCCGCCGCCTGTGCGCCCGGCACGCCGCAAAACAGCGCGCCCGAAATTGTCGAGCCGCTTCGCGAAACGCCTGGCAAAGTGCCGATGCCTTGCGCCGCGCCGATTACGAGCGCGTGCAAAACCGAAATGCCTTGCGCGGGCGTTTTTTCAGTTTCGTGATTTTTTTCCGCGGACGATTTTCGCTTTGAAAAAATTCCCGACACGATCAAAATCGCGGCGGTAAAAAGGAATCCCACGCAAACCGCTTGAATCGGAAAATCGGGAAGAACTTTCGACGTAAAAACTCCGATCGCGCCGGTCACGACGGTCGTCGCGATCACTGCCAAAATCGTGCGCCTGCCCAATTCTTCCGTGCCCGTAAGCAAATCGAACGCGTCGGCTTCCGACGGATTTTTCGCGGAGGAATTTTCATTTTGTTCCGGGGCTGACTTTTTGAAAATCCATCTGGACAAAATCGCAAAAAGCCGCGCGATTTTTTTTCGGAAAAAAATTATCACCGCCAAAAGCGACGGAATGTGCAAAATCACGTCGAAAAGCGGCGGCACTTCTTGCAAGCCGAAAATGTGCTGCAAGACTGCAAGATGTCCGCTCGAAGAAATCGGCAGAAATTCCGCGACTCCCTGCACGACTCCCAAAATCAGCGCGTGAAAAATATTCATGGTAACTCCGTTTTTTTAGTTTGGAAAATTCGCGGCGAAAATTTTAGCCTTATGTTTTCCGCGAAAACTTTTCAAATCATTCTTTTAGTTCGAATCCAAAAATTCCGTGTCCCGGAAAAACTTGCGTTTCTCGAGGCAATTCTTCAAAAATGCGCACAAGGCTTTTTTGAATCTGCTCCTCGTTTCCGCCGCGCAAATCCGTCCTGCCGTAAGATTGATAGAAAATCGTGTCGCCGGAAATGAGAATTCCGTCATTGGAATTGTAGAAGCAAATCGAGCCTCGCGAATGCCCCGGCGTGTGGAGCGTCTTCCAGTGCGAAAGTTCGTTCAAGACGGCTTCCACGTCGGGAGGGCGGTCGCCGGTAAATCCCGCGATGATATATTCCGTGCTGAAAAATTTATCGAGCGTGTCGCCTTCTTCCAAAAAGAAATCCGCGTTCGGCAAGTCCGTCAAATCTTCGAGAAAATCATTTTCGGCAAAACCAAGATTTTTCAAATTCGCTTCGTGCGCCCGCGCGGAATTCTCGCCGAGACATTCCGCGTCGCCCTTGTGAATCGCAATCGGAATTTGCGCGAAAGATTTCCGAAGTTCCTTGAGGCCGCAAACGTGGTCGAAATGTCCGTGCGTGAGCAGAACGCCCACTGGCACCAAGTCGCGCTCGTCAAGATAATTTACGATTGACTTTTCGTCGCCTGAAAAAGCGCACGCGGCAGGATCCACAATCAGAACTGCCTGACCCGCGAGAGGAACGATGTAAGTGTTCACTTCAAGCGGGCCGGTTTGTAACGATGCAATTTCCATCGCCCGTTCCTAGACCAAAGGCGAAGAGAACGCTTCGCCAGTGGCATTCTTTTCGGCGGCGGCGTAGGCTTTTTCGTCCTCGCTTTCCGCGGAAAAATTCTGTTCGCTTTCGTCCGACCGCATATAAGAATCGCCCGAATAATTTTCAGGAGCGGAATCTTCGTCGCGCTGGCGTGAATAGCTCACCGAAAGCGGGCGGCCGCGATATTCGTAGCCGTTGAGCGCGGAAATGGCTTTGTCCGCGTCCTCGGCAAAAAGCTGCACGAAAGAGTAGTTTGCGAGCACGCGAATGTCGCCGATGCGGTCGCGCTCGATGCCTGCCGCGTTTATCAAGATTCCAAGCAAGTCGCGCGGAAAAACGCGGCGGTTTCGTCCGATGCCGATGAAAATCGTGGCTGCGACGCTCGGGTCGATTTCCACTCGCGCGTGAGGCGCGCGCCTTTCTTCGCCCTCGCCGTTTTCCGTCCGTGAAAATTCCCTGCGCTCGTCATTTCGCGGGCGGGAAAAATCGCCGCGCTCGCGTCGGAATCCGTCGCCGAAATCGTGGCGCGGAACGAACGGACGGCGCGCGTTTCCTGTCGCCACTTTCAAAAGATACGCCGAAACATATCCGCGCAAATTCCACGGAATGTTTTTCTTGAAAACTTTTTTGAAACGCTTCAAGACGTCCACGTCTTCCTGCGTCTTCACCTGCTGAACAGACGCCTTCAAAAAATTCGCCACCTGCTCATAATTGATCTCGTTGTTTCTTCTGTACATAACATCTCCCAAAAAATTAAAAAAATGCGAACAAATCCGCCGCGTATGCGGAGCCGATTTTCTTAAAACCTGAACGGCTCAACATTCCTTGAATCGAATCCGGCACAAAAGTGTTCGCCACAAAAATCCACCGCACTCCATTTTCTTTGAGTGAGGAAAGAGCCATTTCAAAAAGCTCAAGCGCAATTCCCAAACCCCTGTATTCTTTTTCTACAAACAATCCCGTCAAAAAGACAGCCTTCGTCGAATTTTCCGGGCACGGCGAAAAAACTGCGCAACCGACAAATTCATCGTCAAGCGAGCGGCAGACAAAGCCGCTTTGGTTCGCGTTTTTTTCGAACTGCTCGCGCCAAAAAAATTTCACGGCGGCGGCAAATTCCGCAGGCCATTCTTCTTCGAATTCTTCGGCGGACGAATCGATGCACCGCAAAATCGAAATCCTGTCTTGCGCGGAATTGTATTCCCGAAAAATAAAGTCTTCCTCGACCAAATCGGAAAGTTCTTCGGTTTGGCAATCCAATTTTTCCAAGCCCCACGCTTCGCGGAGCGAATTGTACCATTCCTGGACATAAACCAAAAGTCGCCGATTCTTGAAAAAATGCCAGCGACGTTCCACCAGCGGGTACGATTTTAAAACGTCCTTGAATCCCCTGAACACCCCCTTTCCAGAACGCAACGCCGCCTGCAAGTCGTTTCTCGCAAACGGCGAATGCAAGTCGCTCACGAACTCTTCCATCAGCGAAAATCCGCTCGCGGAATCCCACTCCGGAAGTTCGTAAAAACGCTCTTCGTCGGAACTGAACGAGCCGTCGCTTTCCACCAAATTGCCGCTTTGCGCGTCAACGAAAAATTTCTTCTCCTGATTTTCGAGCGCGTTGACAATGGCATTTTTCAAAACGTCATTCAGTTCAAAAAACATATTCCAAATATATCACATTTCGCCGCGAACGGCAAGTGTGCGAAAATCCGCATGAAAAATTCGCGCGCGATTTTTCGCGCCGAAAATTCTCGCGGCAAAAAATTCGGAAAGCCGTTTTTCATTTCACGGATTTCACGCCTTCGGCAAATCCTTTCGCGAGGAAATCACCGCGCTCACAAGGCCGTAATCTTTCGCTTCTTCGGCGGAAAGCCAATGGTCGCGCTCCGTGTCCTTTTGCACTTGCTCCACGCTTTTTCCCGTCTGCTCGGAAATAATCTTGTTCAAAAGCGCGCGCGTCTTTCCCATTTCCACCGCCTGAATCTGCAAGTCGGTCGCCACGCCGCGCATTTCGGCAAGCGGCTGGTGAATCAAATAAGAGCTGTGCGGAAGCGCGAGCCTTCGCTCTTTGGGAACGGCGAGCAAAATCAAAGCCGCCGCGCTCGCGATGAGTCCGTTTCCAATCAAATAGACCGGCGCGTTCACGAAACGAATCATGTCGAAAATCGCGAAACCCGCGCTCACGTCTCCGCCAGGCGAATCGATGAAAACATAAATCGGCTTTTCGCCGTCGGCCTCAAGCAAAAGAAGCTGCTTGTTCACCGCCTGCGCCAAATCCTTGTTTATTTCGCCCGAAAGCAAAATCTGCCTCGTCTTCAAAAATTTCTCGGCGAGCGGCTCTTCCTTTTTTTCCTCGGGCTTTTTTTCGTCCTCGTTGAAAATCATATTTCCCCCATAAAAAGTCAAGAGTGAAATCTCAATTTCACTCTTGACTTTTTATTGTGCACGTTAAGCAATTTGTTCGACGCGCACAATATATAATAAGTTTGCAACGCAAACTTTTGTTGAACACAGCCGCGCTTTTTTGGCGACTGCGCTCATACTTTCTCCCATTTTTTAAAATAATCCTAAATACAATATAACGAATTTTTCGCGGAAAGTAAAGTGGCGAAATTTTTATTGAAGCCCTGACGACGAAGAAAAGCGCGAGTTTTATTTGCTCGCGCCGCGAGCAAATAAAACTCGGTAAGCAAGCCGCAAGGCTTTGCGACCAGTCGCTATTTCCAATGGAAGCGAAAACTTTTGTTCCACATCGAAATCCCCGAAATTGTTTTGCATTTTATCAATAGGCTATCGGCAAAGTTGCCAATAAGCAATAAGAGAGTTTGTCAATAGGCTATTGGTAAAGTTGTCAATAGCAAGCAAGAGAGTTTACCAATAGTAAATAGGCAAGTTCTCAAATCGAAAATCTTTCCATAAAATTCGACGCTGGAAAAATCTGACTAAACTGAATTGTCGTTAAAAAATTTCATGACGGTTATAAAAGATTCTATTGTCCGTGACAAATATTTTTCGTTGTGCATATTTGCATGCGCGGACAAATTTCCTTCTTCTCTAACATTATCCATATCTCGCATAATTTCCCAATCCACGCCTTCTATTTTCAATATCTCCAAAGCACTCCTTAAACAAAAATTCTTGTCCAAAGAGGAAATCAAATCAGGAAAAAGAAAATTCAACTCAACTTCCATCGCCGTCCTAAAATGCACTATTTCTGAATTCGCTTCGGAATCGATTCTCGACAAAGCGGAAATTCCAAGATATCGACATTCGTCAAGCAAGTTCGCGAACGTATGCATTGTATGAAACGAATTCCATTGCAACTTGTAGAATTTTCCATAGCCCGCAGAATCAAAATGCGTGGATTTTGCCTCAATTCGATTTATAGCAAATGCCGCAACTTCCTTCCAATGCGGAACGGGGAAAAGTTCCTGCGCCTTTTTGTAATTTTTAATTGCAGAATCATCAAGTTTGAGAGTTTCGCAAGCCTCTCCCATTTCATAAAAAATCATTCCGTCGTTGCCATATTTTTCAAGCAAAGGAACAAATGCGCTTGCGCTTGAATCTTTTGCTTGAACCATTTTTTGATTTGCAGAAACAGCACATTTCCAAATATCGCGCCAAATTGACATTTTGCAACCTCCTTGACATTTCTTTATGATATTGAATTTTTAGCAAGAATTCAAGTCATAACTAATTTGCGCTGTTTTTGACTTTGTATGAATAATCCATCGTTTTGTCAAAGCGTTAAAACTTCTATAATATTCATCCATCTGCTTTATCGCCTTTGTCTTTGCAAAAACTTGCGCATATCAAAGAAACAAGAGAAAGAATGTATCCAAGCACCATAACATAAAAGCCAAAATTTAACACCACTGTTCCTCCTGATATTCCATTTCGGTAATACATAATAAGAAAAAATGCGGCAAGAAAATTTGGTAAAAACAGAAGCCAAAAATCTTGATTTTTGCTATCATCATTTTTTGTAAAAAACAATGCCAATATTGAAAAAAGCAGAATCACCGCGAGCGGTATTCCTAATATTATAATTATCTGCGTTTTGAATGAAAATCTTATGATTTCCCAACCGTTCATATTGCAAGAAACTGGGCAGAAAAATCCAACTAAAACAATAAGCAATCCGATTTTAAAAATAATCAAAAAATTCTTTCGCATTTTACTCACACTCCTTGAAAACCTAATACTTACTGCCACCAAAATTTTCTAGCCAATTGTTTACGAATTTCTCATCCCCATAAATATCAATCGACATTCCCATGTAGTAAGATTTTGCACTTATCCATAATTCCAATTCCATATAAGCGTTTATTTCATTAAGTAGTTTAGTTGTAACATCTAGAATTTCTACGCGCCTTGAAGCATACAACGCATATGCGCATGAAGAATTTCTCTCTATTGCTATGGCAACTTTCAAATCCGGAATTTCGTAAAATCCCTGCGAAAAAGCATTGGATACAGCAATCGATACAATTATAGCAATAAAAAATTTTTTCATAAATTTTACCTCGCCTTATTTTTTATTTCAAACACATTTTCGTGGACATGTTTCATCTCAAATATTGGTGGACATCCTTTTTCCCAAGTTAGAAAATTTTTCTTTTCCAGCCAACGTTTTATATCCTTGCTTATAAGTTCCCGACAATTCACCCAAAATGAATCTTTGTCAATATTGCAAACTGCAATTATTTTTTCGTGGTCTGTAAACAGATTGACTGTGACCGTATGCCAATTTCTGTCAAAAATTTCCAAATCTTCTTTTTGAATTTTTAATCCATAACTACCACTGCCATTACACCATGCTGATACCGTCATTTTTTTACTCCCTAAAATCTCATTCAATAAAAACACATATTGAGAAATAAGCTATCAAAGTTTTTCATTTATTGTGTTTATGGCTCGGTTCTGTAAACACCATTACCCGCATCCCAAACAGGAACATCTACGTAAGCCCAAGACTTTCTGCCAACAACTAAAACTTTATAATAGTCCCCAGGAGATAAATTCATAAGTTTTTCTTTCATAGCCTCTGAAATTTTTTCAGGATAAACTATAGCCAAATTAGTAATAAAATTTTCATTGCATTCCAACTCCACTATATATTCATCCAAAATACTTCGCCTTATGGTCGTTATTCTACCTTTTACAACAAATGCCGTATGATAAAACTGATTTTCATACTTTAGTGCATTGTTATTATATATTCTGTATAATTCGTTTGGCGTATATCCTTCAAGTGCCTTTGATTTCTCAATAAACTCCGAAAGTTGACTTCTAGTCAAAACAATTTTCTCCGCAAAAACAGACAACGTTATCGCAAAGAAAAATAGCAAAAATGACAATTTCTTTTTCATTTGACACTCCTTTTGGCGTAACTCGCCTATCTAACTATATAAATTATAGTTTAATATGCGTATTTTGTCAATAACATTGTTTAATATTTCTAATAAACTATAAAAATAACTGAATTTTTCGCCTAAAATTATCCTATGGGCGTAAGAGAAACTTTTAAGGAAAACTTAAAATTCTACAGGCAGAAAATGCATCTCACGCAGGAACAACTTTCGGAAAAAATAGGCTACGGTGGTGGCTATATTTCTGAAATCGAAAGCCGACATATTTTTCCAAAGCCAGAAACAATCGACATAATCGCC
>CAZZFL010000064.1:0-1565 GCA_964653395.1 uncultured Treponema sp.
TTTCTTTCCTTGACATTTCGGGAAAGCAGCGGAACGAAATTTTTTCTTATGTCTACAATTATGCATAAGCCACTTGATTTTTTTTTCGGGATGTGCTATAATGTCAGCGACATCAAGTTTTGGTTTGACTTATGACTGTACTTGAATTAAAGAATATCAAGCGCGAGCCGGGCGCGATCTATTACATAAGACGCTACAAGGCCGTCGCTTCTCTCAAGCTGCCCACTGAAATCGTGGATTCGGAAATTGAATTCTGCATTGAAATGGGACCGTTCGGGAACAAAGAAATTGACATCAGTCTCTTGAATCAGCCGAATTATCCGGCGCTTCCCATCACGAAGGCTTTAAAAGAATTTATTTTAAAGCTTGACGACGACGGAACTTTGCCGATATGACTTTCCGCACCGCTTCGGCGGAAGAGACCGTCGCGCTCGGAGAACGGCTCGGCTCGTTCTTGCGTCCGGGCGACATCGTTGCGCTTGAGGGAAATCTCGCCGCCGGAAAGACGACAATCACGAAAGGAATCGCGCGCGCGCTCGGCGTGGACGACACAATCACAAGCCCCACTTTCTGCCTCGTTTCCGAATACGCGGGAAAAATGCCGCTGTATCATTTCGACGTGTATCGCCTGCAAGGCGCGGACGACTTTGCTAATTTGGGTGTGGACGAAATGCTTTACGGAAACGGAGTGTGCGTCATCGAATGGAGCGAAAAAGTCATGGAAGAGCTTCCTTCTCGCACGATAAAAATCAAATTCGAAAACGACGCGGACGAAGGCCAAGAAGGCGGCTCGCGTTCGTCGCGGAAAATCAGCGTGGAAAACTGGCCATACGAAAATTTCGGAGGCGAAAAATGAACGCGCTCGCGCTGGACACTTCAATTTCAAGAATCACAGTGGCGGCGAAAAAAGGCGAGAATCTTGTTTCGCTCGCGCTCGAACTCGGCATGCGTCAAAGCGAAAAACTTCTGCCCGCGATCGACTACGTTTTGTCGCAGGCGGAAATCGCCCCGGGCGAATTGGACTACACGGCATTGTGCGCAGGCCCCGGCTCTTTTACGGGACTCAGGCTCGGATTTGCCGCGCTCAAGGCGATTGAATGCGCCCACGGAATTCCGATTTACGCGGTGAACTCGCTCGACTTTTATGCCGCGCCTTTCATGGATTTCTCAGGCGCGCTTCTTTCCGTGATCGACGCGCGAAAAGACAAATTTTTCGCGAAGGCGTTTTTCGGCGGAAAGGAAATTATTTCCTGCGACGATTTCGAGCTAAAAGATTTGGCGCGAAGGCTGGAAGATTTTTTTCAAAATGAAAATTCGAAAGGTGGAAATTCCGCTGAAAAAAACACGGCTGAAATTTTCGTCGCCGGAGAAGCCGAGGCTTTTTTGGCGGCATGCGCGCGCGGAAATTTCCTGCAAGGAAAAAAATTGATTTGCGCGAAAGGCGGCGTGACGAATTTGAAAAGCCTCTTTGATTTGGCGGAAGAAAAAATCGCGCGAAAAGAGCCTTGCCTTTTGGAATACGAAGGCCCGCAATATTTCCGCGCGAGCGAAGCCGAACGCAATTC
>CAZZFL010000064.1:1665-5981 GCA_964653395.1 uncultured Treponema sp.
GAACGATTAAAGCCAGCGAACAATCAAGCGACGCAATTCGAAAAATCTCGGCGAAAAAAAATGTCCGCGCAATAAAATCGCGTTCACGATATTTCAAGAAAAATTTAAGGCACACGCGATTTTTTGTGCAAGCCCTGACGCGCGTCCGCGCAATGAAAACTCGCCTTTTTGCGCAAGCCAAATGTTGCGGCAAAACGCGCTTTAGACTTTCAGGAGCTTTTTCAGGCGGTCGATGTTTTCTGCGCTCGGAATTTCCGCGGCCGACTTGTTTTCGTTTTTTATCGCGTTGAAAACTTCCTGGCGGAAAACTTTCACGTCCTTGGGCGCTTCCACTCCGACTTTCACTTGGTCGCCGCGCACTTCAATTATCGTAATCGTGATTTCGTCGCCGATTTTGATTTTCTCGTCGGTTTTCCTTGAAAGAATGAGCATCAGTTTCCTCCACTTTTTGCGGAAGCGGATTTTCCTTCGCTCGCCTTCAGCGACTTCAGGATGTCGAATTTCGTGTTCCACTTGTTGCCGTTCAAAATCACCTGCATGCATTTTTGATTCGTGTGATTTATGACGAGCGGACCTTGCAAGTTCACGGTGATGGGCGAGCCGTCGGACGGAATCGTCACGATCACCATGACGTGGACTTGCGCCGGCGAATCGACGTCGATTTTGGAAAGAGCCTTGTCGTCGATGTCAAGCTCGTATTCTGGCGCGACGACGAACGGATCGACTATGAGAAACGCGAGGCGTTCCTCTTCGAGCGACTGCATCCACATGAAAGGCGAATATTCGCTTTCGAAAATGGCGTAATTCTTGTATTCCTCGAATCCGAAAAGTCCTTCCGGAAATTCCAAAAGATTTTTCTTTTCGACTTGAACCGTCGTTCCCAATTTCGTCTTGACATCCATTTCTCATCAACTCCGTTATCGCATGTAATTCAAAAGCGTGCTCGAATACATTTTGCCCGCGACGGAAAGAGAAGCCTGATGCACATAGTCGAGCATTTTCATGTCCGTCACGGCCTTGGTGAAGTCGAGGTCGCCTTCGGTGGAAATCATCTTCGCGACGTTGAGCGCGGTCTGCGAATTGCGCGTGACGTTGAGCATGGCGCGTTCGTAGTTCGAGCCGTTTTCGGAAAGCCGCGTGACCAAATTGGACAAGCCAGCGTCGAGCGAGCCGAGCACGCGGCCGCCGATGGCCTCATGGTCGCCGCGAAGCATCGCGTCGCGCAATGCAATCACGCTGTCAAAAAGCGAGCCGCCCGAAACGCGCGCGCTGTTGGCGGCGTTGTACGGAGGCCGCTGTTCCGCGCCGCTAATCACTCCCAAATCCGTGAGCACAGTTCCGCGCACGTCCGAAAGCCAAAGCTGCCTCGCGTCCGTCGTCTGAAGATGGATTCCGCGCGTGAGCGGATCAAGACTCGCCTTTACCGCCGCATCCGAATCGTTGATTTTGGAAATAAGAGAAAAAACGTTGTCGCCACGGGAAATGGAAATTTCCTTTCCGTCAACGGAAATCACGCCGTCTTCCTGCGCCTGCCATTGCGTCGCGTCGCGGCCGCTCGTCAACATCTGCGCTTCCGCCCAGAACGTCCGGTTTCCGGAATTGTCCACTTCGAGATACTGCCCTTCGTCAACTTCGACATTGTTCGTGCCGACGTTTCCGTTGTAGACCACCTGCGCGATCATCGGAACGCCGGAGCCTTCCACGTTGCCCATTTCCACTTCGAACGCAGTGGCCTTCGTGTTCGTGCCGGCGAAAAGTGCGTTTCCGTCCTGATCGACCGCGTTTGCATTTTGAATTATCTCGCGCAAAAGCTGATCCACTTCGCCCGCCATGTTGTGCAAGTCGTCGGCGGTGTAAGTTCCGTGCGCGCCCTGAACGGCCAGCTCGCGGATTCGGTGCATGATTTGAAGAGAGTCATTGATGTAGCCTTCGCGGACGGTAAAACGCTCCGTCAAAGTTTGCGCGTTCGCCTCGAACTGCTTCATGCGACCTTCAAACGACTGGTAGCGCACCAAATGGCCCGCGGCAATCGGATCATCGCGCAATTCTTGGATGCGACGCTGGCTTCCGAGCTGGTTGTTCGCCTTGTTCAACTTGAATTCCTGAAGGCGAAGCCGCGACTGAACGTCGGTGTCATTCATTCCAGAACTTATTCTTCTCATGTTTTCACCCCTTATAAAAAGACAGGAAAAAAGTTTCAACTTTCTTCTTGCCTTTTTAAGCCACTTCGCAATGAAATGAGAAATGGCATTCTGATATGCAAGCTCGTGCAAGGCTCGAACTTGACATGACAAAAAGTTGACGACATTTCAGGCAACTTTTTGTCATAATCTCTTATAAAAATCGTCAAACGCAAAACCTCAATTTCGCGCCTGACTTTCATTTTACAAATCCGCGCGATGAAACTTCATCACACGCCGAGCCGATTTATCACAGTATCGATGAGCGAATCGAACACGCTGATGAATTTCGCGGCGGCGTTGTAGCCGTGCTGGAATTTCATTATGTCCGCGAGTTCCTCGTCGATGTTCACTCCGCTGATGGAATCCCGCAATCCGCGCAAGTCGTCCATCACGGCGTTTTGGCTGAGCATGTTTGTCTCCGCCTGCTCGCCCTTGAGTCCGACGTTCGTAACTGTGTCGGCGAAATAATCGTCGAGCGTGCGCTCGCGTCCGATCATCACTTTCGTGTTTCGAATCGAAGCGATTTCCGTGGCGGCGCGACCGTCTCCGTTTACTGCGCGGCCGGTGTGGTCGGCATAAGCAGAGGCTACGCTCATCACGTCGTTTCGAATCGCGGCGTTGATCTCGACATAAGTCGAAGGATTCGTGTACGGAGCCACGGCGAATTGCGCGCGCGAGCCCTCCCCGTCCATTCCGCGAAGCACGTTCACGGCATCAGCAGTTCCGAAGTCGTAAGCGTTTTCCGCGCCAGCGCCTCTCAAGATTCCCGAATATCCGGCGAGGAAATATCCTGAGTCTTCGACATGGCGAATCACGAAATCGGGATTTTCGATTTCCTGCGCGGCCGTGGCCTTGAGCACCAAATTGTTGTTGCGGTCAAGATACGCCTTCACTTCGCCGTTCGAATCGTTGATCCTATTGATGACGTCTTCCACGCGGTCGGTGGGATAATACGGAACTTGGATGTTGCCCGAGTGTCCAGAAAGAGTCATCACTCCCGCAATTCCAATCTGTTCCTGCGCGTCGAGCGAATTCGTTCCCGTGAAGCGGAACGCGTAAGTCCTGTCCTCGATGCCGTCGCCGTTCGAATCGTAGTTGCCGTTGGTGTTTTCCACAAACGGACGCTGCACGAAAAAGTCAAGCCCCGTCGTGTTGTTCGCGCCCACAGAATTGCGGTGCACGTCGTTCACCAAATCCGCGAAATTCATCGTCATCGTGTTGAGCGACTGAATCTCGTTCCGAACGTCCACATCGCGAAGCTCAATCAACGCGCCGAGCGAGCCGCCTTTCACGACGGCATCGTTCCGAGTGTCCGCCCAAACCACGCGGCTGTAGCCGTTGTTGTCCACGACGCTTTCCACGTCGAACTGTCGCGCGATGCCGCCTTGCACCAAAATGTGCCCTTCAAGGTGAACCATGAATTCGTCGCTGTCGCGCTGGTCGCTCGTGATGTTCGCGATCTTCGAAAGCTTTTCCACGAGCAAGTCGCGCCTGTCCATCAAGTCGTTCGGATTGTCGCCCATCGCCTTGGAGCGGACGATTTCCTTTGAAAGCGCCGCGATTTGATTCGCGTAGTCGTTGAGCTGCGCCACGTTCGACTCAATGTCGCTGTTCAAAAGATTTCCGATTCCCGTCAAAGCCTTGTCGCGATTTTGAATCGAATTGACGAGGGACTGTCCGCGCGAAACCACCGCTTCCCTGTGCGCCTGACTTTCGGGATAAAGCGAAAGCTCCTGCCACGACTCCCAGAATTTGTCCATCGTAGTGCGAATAGAAACGTCGTCCGGCTCGTTGTAAATCTGCTCGAGCATCATGTAATATTTGCTGCGCGTTTCCCAATATGTCTCCTGATTGCTCTGCTCCACGATCCGCTGGTCGAGCATCTCGTCGCGCACGCGGTTGATGCTCTGCGCCTCCATGCCCTGCCCTATCTGTCCCGGAACTTCGGCGCGGGAAAGGTCGGGGCGATAAATCGGATCAAACGCGCGAAGCTGGACGCGCTGCCGAGAATAGCCTTCCGTGTTAGCGTTGGTGATGTTGTGACCCGCAGTGGTGATTGAACTTTGGTGCGCATTCAGGCTGCGCTTTCCGATTTCTATTCCTGAAAAAGTTGACATAATTCCTCCTAAAAAA
>CAZZFL010000064.1:6081-7642 GCA_964653395.1 uncultured Treponema sp.
TCCTCCTAAAAAAAGTTGTCGGCAAAATTGACATTTTACAGTGCGCAAAATCGCGCAAGCATTTAATTCACAAAACTTTGTTGAGCACGACGCTTTCCGGCTCCGGCTTGAGAATCTTTCCCTCGCGCGAATACAAAACGTTCCGCCTTTGAGGAACGGCGTTTTCCAAAATGCCGCGGACGAAATTCTGCATCGTCTCGATGTAAGTGTTCAGCGCGAAATTCTGCACCTTCGACTTCAAGAGGCGCGAACGGAGCGTCGCCAAAAGTTCGCGCGAATCATCGTCGGCTTCGCCAGACTTCGCTGCCAAAGCATCGCGCCTCGCTTCCATCGCGGAAAACTGCGACGAAAGATCGTTCAGGCGGCCGATGTCGCTTTCAAGGTTCACCCAATTTTTTTCCTTCACCATGGAATAGATGTCCGCCTGACATTCGAGAATCTTGTCCACGAGCGCGACTTCCTGATTCAAAAGCGCGGCGAGTTCGCCACCTGCCATAAAAGACCTCCGCCTACAATTATTCATTTTGATTATCGGAATCGCAGAAAAATTGTTTAGCAAAAAAATTGAAATTTCGAAAGTTTCCCGCGCAACCGCAAGATTGCAAAAACGCAACTCGCGGGCGATTTACTTGCCGAAAAAAGAATGCTATTATTTTAAAAATCACGATTTAATTTTCTTCGGAGGAAAAATGAATTTCAACGAAAAACTAAAGGCATTGCGAGCCCGGCAAAAAATCACGCAGGAAGAGCTTTCCGAGACGCTCGGAATCTCGCGGCAGGCGGTGGCGAGATGGGAAAGTGCGCAGGCTTTTCCCGACATTCCAAACCTTTTGGAGCTGAGCCGCATTTTCTGCGTGTCGCTCGACTATCTCGTGAAAAACAGTGAGTGCGAAAAAAGCCCAATCCGCGCGCAGGACGGCGAAATGCGCGAAATCGCGCTTTTCAGAACGAAGGCCGCGAGGAACACTTACGCGGCATCGTCCGGCCAATGCGAGCCGAGCCGCCCCGAGTCGCACGATTTCCGCTTCGAGGAAAACGGCTGGCTTTACATCGACACTTATCTTGGCGGAGAAAAATTTTCAGGCGAAGAGGCGATCTGGAAGAACGCCGCGCCTGTCTGGGCGATGAACTATTCGGGAAGGGTCTTGAACGAAAGTTTCCAAGGCGACTTTTTGAAGGCCGCATTGCGAAACTGCACGGAACAATTTCCGCGCGGGCCGCTCCATTTTTCAGCCGGAGACTTTTTTTACAAAACTGAAATACAAGGCGACATGGAATGGTTCCAAGGCTTCGAAGAAATTTTCTTCCGCGACGAAAAATGCTACGAATGCCACTATCACGGCGGCGCGGTGAAATGAGCGCACTACGGCCGCGCGTCCGGGAACGCATTTTCTCGCACAACGCGCGCCGCCGCGAGATTTTAGCGCGAACATTCGCTTTGATTTTTTTCAAAATTTTCTTATTTTACTATTGACAAAAATGAGCATTTTCTGATAGAATGAATTCCATCGATAACTTGGTGCCTGTAGTTCAGCGGTAGAGCGCCAGATTGTGGATCTGG
>CAZZFL010000065.1:0-7540 GCA_964653395.1 uncultured Treponema sp.
TAAAATCGAACGAAGAATTTGAAACAGAATTTTTTGAACAAGGCGACGGAATAAGCGTGAGTTTTCTGCGCAAGCCTTTGATTTGCGATGTATTTTAGTTGCTGATTTTAAACGTCCTTATTTTTTCAGCAATGAAAAAAGTTTCAACTTTTGAATTGCTGAAAAAGTCATTTCGCAGCGAAGCAACTCGCAACAAGCGCATAGCGCGAAGTTTCAAGCGAAACTCGCAACGCTTTGCTCGAAGTTAAAATCCGCAGCGCGAGTTTTTCACAAAAAAAGTGAAAAACTCGTAAGCAAATCTTTGATTTGCTATGTATTTTAGTTGCTGATTTTAAACGTCGCTTTATTTTCCATTTTTTACAAGCGCGTCAATTTCAGAAATTTCGGGCATCGACATAAGCGCGCCTTTTTTTGTCGTAATCAAAGACGATGCGGCGTTTGCGAATGTCAGCGCGTATTCGAGTTTTTCTTTTGAAAAATTGTAGCCGGTTTCCAAAATGAAATGAAGAACGCACGCGCAAAAGGTGTCGCCCGCGCCAGTCGTGTCGATTGTCTTTACGCTCGTGAACGTCGGCCGTTCAATTTTAAAACACGCGCCTTCAAAATCGTAAAACGCTTCGCAACCTTTTTTGCCTTTTGTTACCGTTATCAATCGAATCGGAAATTCGGATTTGATTTTGTCCACGCCTTTTTGAATTTCATTTTCGCCCGTTACGAATTCAAGTTCCTCTTCGGAAATTTTCAAGATGTCGCATTTTGAAATTCCGAACAAAATTTTTTCTTTCGCAAGATTTTCCGTGCTCCACAAATTCATTCGCAAATTCGGATCGAACGATTTTAAAACGTCGTGTTTTTCCGCGAACGAAATCGCAGTCTCCGTGGCTTCCGCCACGCAAGGATTCGTCATGCTCAAAGAACCAAAATGCAGCATTTTCGTTTGCGCAAAAATTTCTTCGCGCACTTCGGATTTTTCAAGGCTCGCATCCGCGCCGGGATTTCGGTAAAATGAAAAACTTCTGTCGCCGCTAGAATCCGTGTGGACGAATGCGAGCGTAGTTTTTTCGGTTTTTGATCTGACCAAATTTTCCGTGTCGATTCCAACGGACTTGATTTTCGCTTCGAGCATTTCGCCAAAAAAATCTGTCCCAACTTTTCCAATGAACGCAGTTTTTCTTCCGAGCTTGGAAAGCATCGCAAGAACGTTGCAAGGCGCGCCGCCCGCATTCGCTTCAAAAGTCCAATTGCCGCGTTCCGAAATTTCGCCTTGCGTGAAGTCAACCAAAAGTTCTCCGAGCGCGATCACATCAAATTTCCTTTCCATAATTTCCTCCGTCAAAATACAAATCAAAGAATTTCATTGAGCGAAAATTCCACCGCATTGAAAAATGTCGATGAAAGCGCGAGCGAATTTTCTTCGCTCGAAATGAAAAAATTGTTCGTGAAAACTTTCTCGCCGCCGTTGATAAAAATCTCCACGGAACTCGTGTCAATCAGGCAAAGCAAATTCAATTCGCCGTTTTCGCCGGGCGCGACGCGAATGCTTTTCTTGTTCATCGCGCCGCCGCCGTCAATCGTGTTTTCGCGGTTGAACGAAAGCTCCATTTTCCCGCCGTCAAATTCAAAGAACGCGAATTGATTTTCGCCGCCGATTTTGGCATTGAGCTTTTCGCGCTCGCCGCACTTCGGAACGATCCTCAAATTCAGCGCGCAATGTCGCAAGGAAAATTTTCTTTCGCCCGAAATTTTTCCGTCGATTTTCTTGCCGTAAAAATTCTCAATTTCGCGGACGGGAGTTTGAATCAGTTTTCCGTTCTCGATTTTCAGTTCGCGCGGAAAAGTCATCATTCCCGACCACAGATAGTTTTTCGGCGTGTTGTACGAATCCCAATTCTGCATCCACGCAATCATGATTCTTCGCCCGGAAAGATCTTGCATCGTTTGCGCCGCGTAAAAATCTATTCCCAGGTCGAGCATCGTAAAGTTTGGATTTTCGCGCACAAATTTGCATTCGTCTTTTTTAAATTCGCCGAGAAGATAAACTGTGTTGTTGCCTTCGTTGAAGCCGCCTTCTTTTTCGCCCCGCATTTCCTGCGGAGAAAAAATTAGGACGCTTTTTCCGCCGAGCGAGAAGAGGTCGGGGCATTCCCACATCGCGCTTTGCGAGGTCTTTTCTTCGTCCGCGATTCCGAGAAAATTCCATTTTTCAAAATCGGCGGATTCGAAAATGACCAGCGCGCCGCGTCCGTCCTTTTTCTTGAGCGCGGCGGCAAGGAAAAATTTTCCGCCGTCGCGCCAAATTTTAGGATCGCGGAAATGTTCGGCGTCGTATTCAAAAGGAATCTCGTCCGCCGTCAAGATCGGATTTAAATCCGATTTTGCGAATTCCTTTCCGTCAAAAAATGCGGCGCATTGATTTTGGATCGCGGAATCCGATTTTTTTGAAACGCCGGTATACGCGATGAGAAGCTTTCCGTCTTTTTCAATCGCGCTTCCCGAAAAGCATCCTTCAGAATCGGCCTTCGAATCGGGCGCAAGCGCGGGGGGGAGCGCGCTCCATTTCACGAGGTTTTTCGAGGAGGCGTGGCACCAATGCATCGGCCCCCATTGCGTTGAATATGGATGCCATTGCGCGAACAAGTGGAATTCGCCGTCAAAAAAGCAAAATCCGTTCGGGTCGTTTATCCAGCCGCACGGAGACGAAAAGTGAAAGCGCGGCAAAAGTTTTTTTTGCTCTTCGCTCGATGCGATTTCCGCTTGGATTTCCGCCATCCGCTTTTTTGCCATTTCCAATTTCTCGGACATCTTTTTGCCTCCGTGCTTTTTTAATTTCAACCTTTCACTGCGGACGACGCAACGGATTCCATAAAATGCCGCTGGAAGAACAGGAACAAAATCAAGACTGGAAGCAACATTACAACTGAAGCCGCCATAAGTTGATCCCAATAAATTTCTCCGCCAGAAGCCGTGAAAGATGAAAGGGAAACCGCAATCGGGCGAACAGTTTCTTCGGTGGTAACGAGCAGTGGCCAAAGATATTGATTCCACATGTCCATTCCTTGAAGAATGCATATCGTAATTATCGGAGCGGAATTCATCGGAAGATAGACGCTTTTAAAAGTTAGCCAAAACGACGCGCCTTCAAGCTCGCACGCCTCGCCCAATGAATCCGGCACTTGCTTAAAATTTTGGTAAAACAAAAAAATGTAAAGCGGACTTGCGATGAACGGAAGAATTTGCACGGCATAAGTGTCGGTAATCCCCCACCTTGTCACTTGGTACATCAACGGAAGCATAATCGATTCCATTGGAATGATGTAAAGCGAAAGAATTATCACAAGCAGAATTTTTTGGAATTTCAATTTGCCGCGACAAATTGCATATCCTGCCATTGAAGAAACGAAAATTGTCAGAAGAACTGTGCAAGTAAGCACGATGATAGAATTGATGAACGCCCGCCCGAAATTTTGAACGGACTCAAACAAAACTTCGCGATAATTGTTGAGCGTCGGATGCATTACGAAAAACGCGCGGAACGAACCCATATCACGCATAATTTCATAACGATCATCTTTGAGCGATGCGACGAACATCAAAAAAATCGGTGCAACGATTATAATTCCTGCGAGCGCGACAACAACGCTTTTGCAGATTTCACTTTTCTTGTTCCTTACCATAAATTACGCCTTCCTTGTTTTTTAACATTTCAGAAAACTTAAATTCCTGAGAATGTCGGAAACGCGATTTTAGAATAAAATCAAAATCGCAATTCAATAAACGAATTTCGCGTCAGCAAAACTCGAAGTCAAAATCTACGCAATATTTTAGCGCGGATTTTAAACATCCTGCTTTTTGTTCAACAATGCATTTTGAACCAGGAAAATTATCAAAATCAAAATGAACAATATGACTGAAGCCGCCGAAGAATATCCAATTTTTTGCGCCTCAAAACCTTTCATGTAAATGTAATTCACCAAAGTGTTCGTCGCTCCGTTCGGGCCGCCTTTTGTCATTATATTTATTTGAGTGAAAAGTTTCAAAGCCTGAATCGTCGTAACAATCAGCACGAGAACATTTGTGTCACGCAACGACGGAAACGTTATGCTCCAAAATTGCTGCCTTGGACTTGCGCCGTCAATGCTCGCCGCTTCATAAATTGATTTCGGAATGCTTTGAAGTCCGCCCAAATAAATTATCATTTGAAATCCGAACGCTTGCCAAGCCGAAAGAAAAACGATTGAAGGCATCGCCCATTTTTCGTTTCCGAGCCAATCAATCGGCTTTAAGCCAAACGAATTAAAAAAGATGTTCATTATTCCTTCCGGATATTGATACATACTTCTCCAAATCATCGCGACTATTACCATCGGCGTGATGTAAGGCAAAAAGAAAAGTCCTCGAAGCCATCCTTTTCCATAAGTGACTCTGTTCAAAACATTCGCCATAAAAAGCGCGAAGCCGCATTGCAATGGAATCACCATAATCGTAAAAAGAATGACGTTTTTGAACGCCTGCCAAAATTCCTTGTCGCGAAGAATTTCGACATAATTTCTAAACCAAATAAATTTCGGCGAAACTGGTCCTTGTATAAGTTTTTGGTTTGTCAAAGAAAGCTTGAAGCCTTCAAAAAATGGAATCACCATAAACAATACAAGAAGGCAGATTGCTGGAACAATCATCAGGATTTCCTGAACAATGTTTTTTTCGGGCAAGCGAATTGCTCTTTCTTTCATATCGTACTCCTTTAAGAAGTTTGGTAAGTTGCAACGCAACTGGACAAACTTGAGTTGATGATGGGAATGCCGCTTGTGCAGCCGCCATCACATCTCCCATACAATTATTTTTTTACAATTTTTCCAAATGGCGGATAGCCATCGTTGTCCATTATGTCCGCATCAATTGTCTTTGCGGCTTTGTCCAAGGCCGTTTTTATGTCGCCGCCATTTAGCGCGCTTTCAATCGCATTCGCAACTTCAATAGTGATGATTGGATAAGCGGGATGGGCGGGGCGTTCCACGGCGCATTTTGACTGCGCGTAAGCAATCGCCATTTTATCTTCGTCCATGTAATCTTCGCAAGTCGCCGCGAAAGATTTCAGCGCGGGATAAGTGCCGGTCGCCTTGAAGTCATCCAAAAATTGCCTGTCTTTCATCATATACGAAAGCAATTTTCCAGCGGCTTCTTTGTTTTTGGAAGTGGCGGAAATTCCCCAAACCCAAGTTCCGTTCGGGCTGACAGTGCCGCGTCCAAAATTCGGGAGCGGAATCGCCACCACGTCATTTCCCATCGAAGCCTCATAAGTCGCGTAAGACCAGTTTCCATTCCAAGATATCGCCGTCTGCCTTTTTTCATTGTAGAATGTGTTGTCGCCCGCGCTCTTCGGGACAATCCATCCGTTTACGTTCCATTTTCTGAAGTATTCCAAAATTTTTACGTTTTCTGGCGAATTCAAAGTTCCTTCCGCGAACCATGTGTTCCTGTTTATTATATCCGAACCTGCCGAAACAAACACTTCGTAAAAAGCATAAGTTCCCCATTCCGAGCCGGCAATGTTCATTGACCAGCCAATGTCGAGTGGCCAGCGCACTTCGTCAAGCGCCGCGAGCTTTGAAAGAATTTCGTCAAATTCTTCAACCGTCCAAGAATCTTCAATGCTCTTCGGAATTCGCGCACCGACTTTTTCAAGATATTTTCTGTTGGCAAAAAGAAGCACGGTAGAATCCGACTGCGAAATGGCATAGCGCTTTTTGTCGATTGGATAAGTGCATTGCGCGATGTTCGAAGGCGTCATGTCATCAAGCACATCAGCATCGATGTAATCTTCGACACTCGTAACGAAACCACACCAAGCCAAATTCGCCAAAGTCGGCGCGTCCAATTCGATTATGTCGGGCAACTTTTTATTCACAAAATATCCAGCAAGTTTCGAAGTATACGTATCGTGCGGCGTATAAAGGAGACGCACTTTGATTCCAGTTTCTTGCGTAAAACGCTCCACGCTTTTCATTATCGCGCTTTGCTCCTTGTCCGGCCCCTGAAACATTATGCTGATTCCATCCCACTCTTGCTTGACGCATGACTGCAAGCCAAAGGCGGCGAAAAAAATCAGCATGCCAACTTTAAAAGCATTCTTCATACAACCTCCTAAAATAAAAAGCCAAGAACGAAATGGCAATTTTCGCGAATGGCTTTTTATCATGCGCGTTAAGCAACTTGTTGCGACACGCGCACGTAACAAAATAAGTTTGTCCAGTTGCGATGCAACTGGACAAACTTGAGTTGATAAAAGTCGCGCCATTTGTGCGGCTTTTATCAAACCTCCTAAAATAAAAACAACGGATATTGAAAACGCGATTTGCAAATTGTGTTACATATTATGTAAACGCTTTCATTATTTACATAATAACTTCATTATGGATTTTTGTCAAGCACTTTTTTTGCTTTTTTTTAAGTTTCACGAATTGAAATTTTTGGTTTTAAAATTATGTTTTCCACATTTTGGGATGCGGAATTGTTTTCAAGCCGACGCAATAGAATTGAAAAACTGTAATCGGCAATTTCTTTTAAAGGCTGACGAATTGATGTCAATTTCGGATAAAGAATTTCGCAAAGCATCGTATTGTCAAAACCGACGATGAACAAGTCTCGTCCAATTTTGATTCCACATTCATGCGCTGCGCAAATTGCGTTCGCCGCATAAATATCGTTCACGCAAAAAAGCCCCGTCTTCGTGTGTTTCAATTTATTTTGAATATAATTTCGCAAAATCATCGCGCCTTGTTCGATGGTATTAAAGTACCAATCTTGATTTCCAATTACCATAATCGCCTTTTTGGAAACATTGTTTTCGACAAGATTTTCTCTAAAGCCGAAAAACTTCTCATCATCTTCAGGTCCAAAATAACAAAAACTTTTGCAATTTCTTGAAAGAAGATAATCGGCCGCCAACGCTCCTCCTTCCGCATGAATGATTCCCACGGAGTCAATGTCGGCGACATTCCGCGTCATCACCACCACAGGAAATGGAACGGACTTTAAAAGCGGAATTGTATCTGAACGCGTTTTTGTCATCGCTATTAAAAGTCCGTCCGCTTGTCGCGCGATAATTTGTTGGATTATGGACTTTTCTTTTTTAATGTCGCCGTCCGAATTAAAAAAAATCATCGAATAGCCATTTTTCACGCATAATTTTTCAATATAATTAAGAAGTTCGGTGAAATACGGATTTTTCACATCCGGAAGAACCACGGCGATGAGTTTCGATTTTTTGGCCGCCAAAGTTCTCGCTGATTCATTTGGCTGGAAATTATATTTTTCTGCCAAAGCAAGAATTTTTTCTTTTGTTTTCGGCGAAACTTTAGAACTGTCGCCGAAAACTCTAGAAACGGTGGCGATGGACACGTTCGCCATCTTCGCTATATCGTTCATCGTTACAACTTGTGTATGCGCTTTCATATTATGAAATAATAATTTTCAAAATTATTTTTGTCAAGTATGCAAATTGGGCGCATATTGTCGCAAAAGACTTGAATTTTCGTGTCCG
>CAZZFL010000066.1:0-7399 GCA_964653395.1 uncultured Treponema sp.
ACCAACTTTGAAAGACTTGCCCTAAAACATTTGAAGAATTATTGCGATTTGAGGGGCTGCTATGCCAATGATGAAATGGCGTGCGTTTTTTCGGCGGAAATGCAGGCTGACGACGCAGAATATTTTGGGGAAAATAAAGTCGCTTATTATTTTTATGAACCTGCCGTAAAAGAAGATTGCGCGATTGTCCTTGACTATGCTGAGTTTTATAAAGCCGTAAGGGAAAACTATGAAAAGCATTTTGCGTTGTTTGGCGACAAAAAATTTGAAGTAATGGCATTGCTGGATACATTAAAGGAAAATCTGAAAGTATTGGATAGGGGGCATCGGGAGGAATAATATGTTGGACAAAAAATATTATGAAGGCTATGAAGGCGAAGGAAGCGTAAAAATATGCGGCGCGAGTTTTGCGCAATTCCTGCAAAATTGCTACCGAGTTTTCGCAAAGCGAAAACTCACCTTGCTTTCTCGAATTTAAAATTGTCGCGCGCGTTTCAGCGCAGAAACCTTCCCGCAAAAGTTTTCCGCGCTTTGCTTGCGCGTTTTTTTCGGGAAGAATTCCGCGCCGCGAGCATTTCATTCTGTAATTTCAATTTCTTGCTGTTCTTCCGGCTCTTTTTCCAAAATGTCGTCGGCGGAAAAAGTGAAGTCGCGCCGCAAGTTTCCTTGCGCCAAGAAAATTTCTTTTTTTCCTTCAATCTGGACATAGACTTGCGAGCCGCTCGTGCTTTCTTTTCCGATGAAAATCGAGCGCAAGTTTTTTTCGCCGGACTTTGCACGAACGACGATTGGCGCGTCCAAGCCGTATCGTTCGAGCGCGGCTTCGTTTGCCGAACGCGCGGCGATGCCCAAAGTTTGCACTTCGCAAAATTTTTCAAGCAAGATTTCCGTTTTTTTCGCGTCGGCCTTTTTCTCCGCGCAAAGCCATTCCTCGCCATTTTTTTCCAAGGAAATTGTTTCGCCTGAATTTTCAATCGAAATGAAATCGGGCTTTTCTTTTACCTTGAAAATTTTTTGAGGCGAACGCAAGCCAAGCAAAATCTGCGCGGCAAAAATTATCGCCAACGCGCCCGCAATGCAAATCAAAATCGTTCTTCGTTTTGTCATTTTTTTCTCCTGTAAAATTGCGCAAGTTCGATTCAAAACCGCAAACTTGACAAAGAAAAGCGCGTCGTTTCGGCGGCTTTTCACAAAAATTCATTTTGCTTCGCGTTCATCGTCCGCGTTGTATCGCAGGCGAATTTGATTTCTGCGAAGCGAACGCGCGCGCCACACGAAAAGTCCGAGCAACGCCACAAGCGCGGCAAGTCCGAATTGGTTGAAAAGTTTGAACGCCGTCGCGCTCGCGGGATTTTTTATTTCCAGCAAATTCCGCGAGCTGCCTTTTGTGCGCATTTCGCAAAATTCTTCCGAGCCGTTCAAATAGTCGATTGCGTTGTGCATGAAAAACGCCATCGGCTCGTTGCCCGCTTCGTTGATGAGCGAGCCGGTCGTCACAAGGGATGAGCTCACGAAAATGATTTTCGCGTTTTGGATTCCTTTGGAAATTTTTTCTTGAGTCGCGAGCGCGTCGATTTGTCCGCCGTTTGTTTTTTCTTCAATTTTCTCCGACTCTGCAAAAATGTCTTCGTGCGAATTTTTTCCTTCGAGTGGAATTTCTTCATTTGCAAATGCGCTCGGGAATTTTCCTTCGACGAGCACCGCCAAATTTTGTTCGGCGAATTGCGAAGCGTCGCTGGGCGGAAAAATGTAGCCGGGATATAAAATTATGTTTTCGCTCGCAAGCCAAGATTTTTCGGAGGAATGCGCAAGCACCGTCGTTTTCAAATCCGGATTTTTTTCGGCTTCGCTCAAATCAATCGAACCGTTTTGCAAGAAAATCATCGCGCTCAAAAATTTCGTAATCGGATTTTTTCTGTCGAGCGCGTTTTGCATGACGAGCGGCGCCCATTCCAATTTTACGCTTTCGCCTCGCGCCTGATTTTGCTGGTAGCAATTTTGGTCGAAAACATAATTCGCGCCCGGCGCGATTCCGTATGCGTTCAGAATTTTTTGCAAGCCGTTTTGCGGCGCAAGATAGGCGGGCGGCGCGTTCGGCCCGTTTTCCGCAGATTCGACGAGAGGATCAAGGCAGAACAAAATGTTGCCGCCTTTCATCACGAATTGGTCGATTTTAAAAAGTTCGCTTTGCGAAAATTCTTCCTTCGAGCCGTTGATGACGATGCATTTTATGTTGAGCGGAATTTCTTCTTCCGCCAAATTGATTTGCCGCAAATCGTAAATGTCGCCAAGCACGTTGCGGAAATTTTCCGAATTCGCCATGCCGGGATTTCCATAAGGATTCGCGTAAAGCTCGTTTTCGCCGTGCCCCGTGATGTAGCCGATTTGCACGGTTTTTGAAAGCAGGCTTTCGATGGCGTCGGAAATGTTCGCCTGAATGTTTTCCAATCCCAAAAGATGCCAGCCGAAAAAATTTTGCAGTTGCAGCGGAATCGAAACGAAACTTTCGCCGAGTTCCGCGACGATTCCGAGCGCGGCGTTTTGTTCGCCGCCATTTTCATCGTCCTGAAATGTCACGAGCTGGATTCCGTATTTTTCGGAAATCCGCTTCGCTTCTTCGCCGAGAGGATTTTCAATTTGCAATTTTATTTTGCCGGAAAATTTTTCGTTCAAAGAATTCAGCGCGTCGGAAACGATTTCTTCGAGCCGCTCCAAATTCGAAATGTTGAATTGCGCCAATTCGCTCGCCGGAAAAAGTTTGACTTCGATGCCGCCGTTCAATTGCGCGAGCGTGTCGTTCGTGGAAATCATTTTTGACATCGCCGTGGTGAGTCGATATTCAAGTCCGGCCGTCGAATCAATCGGATTGAAGACTTTGATGTTGTCGCCGTAAGCGATTGACATTCCCATCCAAACCGCCTTCGCGCTCACTTCGGTCGTCTCGACTTTTTGCACTTGAATTTGAGTGATGCCGTAGGAACGCGCCACGCTTTCATTTTCGCTTTTGTTCATGTCGAAAATTTTATAGGAAAAATTTTTGTTCGCCGCAGATTTGTATTCGACCAAAATGTCGCGCAAATATTGATCGACGCTGTTGTAAGGCGCGGGCAAATCGGACGAAAAGAAAATGTTGACGCTCATCGGCTCTTGCAGATTTTTCACGAGTTCTTTGCTGGCAGGAGAAATCGAATACATTTTTCCGCTCGTCAAATCTCCGCGCAAGAACGCGCGCGCTCCGACCAAATTCGTCAAAATCAAAATCACGAAAAAAATCGCGCAGTCAATTTTTTCGTCACGATTTTTTTTCACGGAAATTTTTTGTTGCGTGAGCAAAAGGAAAATCGCGGAAAGTGAGACGAAATAAATCATGTCGCGCGAGTCGGCTATGCCGCGTGAAATTTGCTGGAAGTGAGTTGTGACGGAAAGCCATGAAAAAAATCGCACGAGCGGCGCGGGCAAAAATACCAAAACCATTCCGAAAAGTATCAGCGCGAAGCTGAACGCGAGCGCGGTGAAAAACGCTATGATTTGATTTTTGGTGAGCGCGCTCGAAAAAATTCCGATGGCGGAATAAAGCGCGCACAAAAAAAGCGCGCCGAAATATCCGCCGACTATCGGGCCGAAATCCACTTTGCCAAAAAAGCATGCCGTGACGACGTAAAAAAGCGTCGGCACGAGCATTGCCGCGCTCGTCAAAAACGCCGACAAGAATTTTCCCAATATGACTTGCGCGGGCGTGATCGGAAGCGTCATCAAAGTTTCAAAACTTCCGCTCCGCAATTCTTCGCTGAAAAGCCGCATCGTAAGCGCGGGCACAAAAAGCGAAAGCATTATCGGAAGCAGGCTGAAAAAATTCCGCAAGTCGGCGCGGCCGTTTATGAAAAATGTCGAAAAGAAAAAAATCCCCGATGCGACCAAGAAAATCACCGTTACGATGTACGCCGCAGGATTCGTGAAAAACGCGGCGAGTTCGCGGCGCATAATTGTGAAAGTCGGATTCGTTTTTTTAGTTTGCATTTTTTTTCTCCAATGTATCTTCGTTTTTATTTTCGCTTTGCGGAATTGTCGTCAGCGCGTGGAAAACGTCTTCGAGCGAATTTTTTTGGATGTTCATTTCGTAGAGCGTCCATCCATTTTTGACGGCGGCTTCAAAAATGCTTTTTCGGATTTCCTTTCCTTCTTTGACGGAAATTTTCACGCCGCAGAATTTCCGTTCGCCTTTGATCTTTTCCGCGTCGATTTTTTCTACGGAAGAAATGTCGGCGTTTTTTTCCAATTCGGATTTTGCTTCCGAAAAATTCGCGCCGCCCAAAACAATGTTCAGCGTGACTGAATTTTGGAAATTTTTTCGCAGTTCGTTCGTCGGGCTGTCCGCCACCAATTTTCCGTTTGCGATGATGATGACGCGCGGGCAAAGCATTTCCACTTCGCCGAGAATGTGCGTGGAAATTATTACCGTTCGCGTCTCGCCGATTTTTTTGATGAGCGCGCGCACGTCTTCAATTTGATTCGGATCGAGGCCGCTTGTCGGTTCGTCCAAAATCAGGATTTCAGGATCGTTCATCAAAGCGTGCGCAAGTCCCACGCGCTGCCTGTAGCCGCGTGAAAGTTCGGAAATGTTTTTGTGCATCACTTCCTTCAATCCGCATGTCTTGCAAAGTTCGGGGATTTTTTTTGCCGCGTCCACGCCTTGCATTTGCGCCACATAATTCAAATAGTCTTCCACAATCATGTCGGCGTAAAGCGGCGCGCTTTCGGGCATGTAGCCGATTTTGCGTTTCGCGGAAATCGGATCGTCGGAAATTTCCACGCCGTCAATTTTGATGCTGCCGCCGCTCGTTCCGAGGAAGCCGCAAATCATGCGCATCGTGGTCGTCTTGCCGGCTCCGTTCGGGCCGAGCAAGCCTACGATTTGTCCGGTGGGAATTGAAAAGCTGATGTCGTCGACGGCTCGGAATTCTCCGAACTTCCGCGACAAATGAGAAACTTCAATCATTTTTTACCTCTGGTTTGTGCGAATGCGTCGCACGTTTTTTTGAATTTGTTGGGCAAATGAGTTTATGGTTCTATTCTATAATTTTTTCCCAATGAGCGCAATATCCTTTGGACGGCGAATTTTCCGCTTGTCATCGCCATGGGAAGTCCGCCCGGCATGCAAAGCCATTGTCCCGCCAAAAAAACATTGTCGATTCCGTCGAGCGTGGCAGGAATGTTGAAAAGATTTTTGCTTTTTTTCGTGATGATGAAACTCATGTAAACGCCGCGATATGCGTTTGTGTAGCGCGTGTAAGTGTACGGCGTCCAAATGTCCAAAACTTTCATTTTGCCTTTTGCGCTGGGAACGCGCTCTTCGAGCAATTTGAGAATGTCGTCGGCGGCCTTTTGCTTTTGTCGATTGTATTCGGCCTTGTCGTTTTTGTAGAGATTTTCCCAATATAAATATTGCTTTTCGTTTTGCAAAATTTTCACTTGAATCAAATTTTTGCCTTCGGGCGCGGAAGTCGGATCGAGATTGTAATTTTTCATGTTGAGCCGCGTCCGCCACTCGCCCGCCAAATCCAATCCCGCGCAGTCAAAATAAGTGCGCCTTCCGATTTCGTTCGTCTCGCCGTCGTATTCGTAAGCCACTTGGAAAGTCGAGCCGAGTTCGTATGCAACGTTGTCTTCGTAGGCGACCTTGAGCGCGGCGGGCATATATTTTTTGTCGAGAAGTTTTTCAAAAAGATAATGCGGATCGCAAGTGGGAATGATGAAGTCGGCAGAGATTCTTTGTCCGTTTTCCAAAATGATTGCGGAACAATGTTCGTTTTGAATTTCGATTTTTTCCACCGGCGAATTCGTGAAAATCTTTCCGCCTTTCGCCTTGTAAATTTCTTCCATTCGTTCGACGGCTTTTGAAGAGCCGCCGTCCGGCACTCCGCCTCCGCCGCTCGCCAAAGTCGCGTATGCCGAAATGAAAATGTACGCCAGATAATTTTTTGGAAGATAGTCCGTGAACATTTTTTTCAAAAGCGGATGCTTGAATTTTTCCGCCAAATCCGCAAGGCTCGTCGTCCTGTATTTGAGCATCGCAAGTCCCACCGGAATCATCGGAAGCCCGATTTCCGTGAGCTCTGCTAAATTCATCATGTCGAGCGGAGCTTTGAAAGGCACTTGAAGATGCGTGCAAAGCCGCACGTATCTGAAAAATTTTTTTATCGCCTTTTTGTCTTGCGGCGAAAGTTCGAGCATTTCCTTTTGCGCCCGATCAAGGTCGCGCCAAAGCGTTATTTTTTGTCCGTCCAATTCGGAAGTGTAGAACGCGTCGTGCTGGCGGCAGGGAATTTCGTTGCCGCGTGCGTCGGCGAGAAATCCCACTTCCTTCCACATTTTGTAGACCGGAAATTTCGGGTCGGCGCAAGTCATCCATGTGATGCAATTGTCGATGTAGAAGCCTTTGCGTTTCCAGCCGGTGCATTGTCCGCCCATGACGGAATGCTTTTCGTAGATTTCGGATTCGAATCCGGCTTTTTGCGCGTAGATTCCCGCCGTCAATCCTGCGACGCCGCCGCCGACAATGACTATTTTTTGAGACATCTTTTTCCCCCTTCACAGCCTAATGTCGGCGATTTTCAATTTTAAAATGCATTTTGTCGGATGCGTTTTTTTGTAAATTTTTAACGTCTTCTTTTTCCGAAAAGCGCGAGCATTTTCAGGAAGATGTTTATGAAGTCAAGGTAAAGTTCCAACGCGCCGATGACTGAAACTTTTTGGAAATTTTCGCTTCCGTCGTCGTGAATCGCAATTTTCATTAGCCGCTGAGTGTCGTAAGCCGTGATGCCGACGAAAAGTCCCACGCCGACCAAACTTGTAAGCCAGTCGAGCGCGCTCGATCGCAAAAGCAAGTTCACGAGTCCCGCCACGATGAGACCGATCAAGCCCATGAAAAGATAGCGGCCCGCGCTGGTCAAATCGCTTTTTGTTTTCGCGCCGTAAATGCTCATTCCCGCGAACATCAACGCGCTCACCAAAAACATTCTGTAAATCGAATCGACTTCGTACAAAAGGAAAATCGTGCAGAACGAAAGTCCGTTCATCACGGCGTAAAGCAAAAAGAAACCCATCGCCGCGAACGGAGAAAGTTTTTGAATCGCGCCTGAAAGTACGACCACCAAAATCAGTTCCGCCACGAGAAGGACATAGAAAGGCGTGCCATTGTGTGAAAACAGGAATCTGAGCACCGTGTTAGAATTCGAAGCATAGAACGCCACGATCGCGCTTATGAAAAGCGCCAGCGTCATCCGCAAATAAACGCCCGTCATGAATTTTCGTTGGATGTCGGGCTTGGCCTGGCTTAAAGTGATGATTTCATTCATTCTTTCATTATAATAGAAAATCGCGATTGAAGTCAAGGAAAATA
>CAZZFL010000067.1:0-7357 GCA_964653395.1 uncultured Treponema sp.
ATTATACCCAAAATATTACATATGTCAACTATTTCGTGCCGATTTTTTGACAATTGTATAATGTAAAAATATGGACTTTTGGGCACGACTCGACAATTTGATTGAGTTCAAAAATTTGACAAGAAAAGAAGTTGCCGCAAAGGCGAATTTTTCCTACTCAAGCTTTACCAACGGAAGAAAGCGCGAGAGCGTTCCCGCCGCCGACGTAGCCCTGCGAATCGCGAAAGTCTTGGGCGTTTCGGTCGAGTACCTTTTGGAAGGCGAACTTCCAAAAATCAAAAGCGACAACGATTTGCTTGAACTGATAAAAATTTACAGAAAGATTTCGCCACGAGACAAATCCGTCCTTCTTGCTTTGGCGAAAAAACTGAACGAATAAAAATCGAGTTTTTAGCATCAATTTTTTGCAGCACCGCCGCAATTTTGTTTTCATCCCAAAATTCGCCGTCTCTCCCCATTTTTCAAAATCAAAAAATCCTAAACTTTTTCCGCACTTTGCCGAAAATCAGATTGCTATGAAAAGAATTTTTTTTGCGCTTTGTTTCTCTTTTATTTTTGCGGGCACAATCGCGTTCGCGGCGGAAGCGGAATTCGTTTATTCTGGAAGCTCGAACTATTCGCTTGTGGAACGCACGGATTTGCGCCGCTACGACAACGGAAAATATTCAGGACTTGTGAGCCGCGAGATTCGCTCGTTCATCGTCTGCGACGGCGGCGTTTACGACGGCGATTTTTATTTGAGCCAAGAAACGATTCGCGAAAGGCAAATTGTTGACAAAGGAATTCACACGAGCATTCATTCCGTCTTTAAAATCCACGACAACGGAAAACTTGAAATGCTCGAAGACAACGGCTTTCCCACGTTCCGAAGTTTTCCGACTTTTCCAAATCAAAAAATTCAAGCCGGACAATCTTGGCAGGCGGAAGCCACGCGCTGCGTCGATCCGCTGAACAAAGGCGTTCCAACTCGAATGCCGATTTACGTCGAGTACACTTATTTGAAGGACGACACTTTTCAAGGCCAGGAAGTTTTCGTCTTGAGCGCGAAATGGGCCACGCGCTACGGCAACTTTGCGCGAACAAACCATATCGACTACGAAGGCGATTCGACTTTGCAAAAAGCGCAAGGTTCGCACAATGCCACTATGTACATCCGAAAATCCGATTGCGCCGCGCTCGTGATTCGCGACAGCGTTGACGAAGCTTTTTTTTATTCGGACGGAAATCAATATTCTTTCAAAGGAACGATTTCGCTTTTCACCGAATATCCGCCGACCGTTGACAAAACGAAATTGATTCCCGCGTTGCGCCGTGCCGAATTGATTGACGAGGACGCGGCAAAATTTTTGGCGAACAACGATTCGCCATCGCAAGACGGAAATTCAAAAAATGTCGCGAAAGGCGGCGACGAAAAAAATCCGTTCGGCACTTACAACGGAGAGCCGATGAACACAAGCCGCTGGCTCGAGCCTTTTGGAAAAGGAAAACCCGTCGCGAAAAATCCAGACAAAAAAAATCCGCCGAGCGATGCTTCCAAAAATCCGAACCGCGCGAGTGTGAGCGTGGAAAAAACAAAAGGCGGAATAAAACTCACGATTCAAAATCTGCATTTCAAGCCGGACAGCGCCGAACTTCTTCCGGGCGAGGAAAATCTTTTGGACAAAATCGCATCGGTTTTAAAGCAAGCGCCGAACAACAAACTTTTAATCGAAGGTCACACGGCGGACACCGGAAATCCGACGGGCGAAATGCAGCTTTCCGTGGAACGCTCGCGCACGATCGCGCAAGAACTTTCCAAGCGCGGAATAAATCCCGACTTGTTTTTGTGCCGAGGAAGCGGAAGCAAAAAACCAATCGCCGACAATTCCACAAGGGAGGGGATGGCGAAAAACCGCCGCGTGGAAATCACGATTTTGGAATGAGCGGAAATCGCGAAGCGCGCCTTTTTTCCGCGATGACACTTGACTTTTTTTCAATAATAATTAGAATTGTATTATGAATTTTAGTAAAACGGCCAGCAAATATGTTGACAAAAAACTGCTCGCTGCAATATCTGAATTTCTAGAGAGCGAGGATTTTCTCACACCTGCGGACACAGTCGCATCTGCGTTCGGCGCGGGCGCGCAAACTTTTTCTCGCAAGTCCTCCAATTTTGATTCCAAGCTGATTATGAGCTTTCAAAAAAATCTTTCGCTTCTCGTTCAAAAAACGTGGGTGGAAAAGTCCGACGCGGAACTCAAGGAAAATGTTCTTTACAGACTCAATGAATATTGCGAATCAGTTTCCGGCGGCGCGTGGAACACTTCGTACCCCTCCCTTTTGCAAATCGTGAACAATGTCGTCTATTTGATGTTCGGGAATTTGGCGAAAAGCGGCGACTTTGAAGAATACGCGTTGCGCGTCGATCCGGAATTCGGAATTTTCTGGCTTTACATCGAAAACCTTCCGCCTGAACAAAATTGGCCAAAAGAAAAAGTCAAGACGGCGATGCTTTTGGGAATGTATTTTTTGGCGAATTATTAGGGAAGGAAACCTCTAAAAACTTCAATTTTTAGAGGTAACTTTGAAAATGCGATGTTATTCGTCGCGCCATTATAGCGACGACAGAACTCGTCGGCACATTCGAAAAAATTGCCAAAAGCAAGTTTTTCGAGGTGGCTTTAAATCGCATTTCGCAACAAATTTTCCGCACATTATTTTTATCATTTTTTACAGGGAGATTGATTTTGAATTCGGAACTTAAAAATATTTGCCTTGAGCTGAAAATCGCCCAACAAAAACTCGGCCTTCAAAATGCCGCGCAGAAAAACGCCGCGTTGCTTTGCGTGCTCGATTCGATAAAGCGAAACTCGGAAAAAATTTTTGCCGCAAACAAAATCGACGTGGAACTCGCGAAAAAAAACGGAATGAGCGAAGCCTTGGTGGACAGGCTTTCTTTGGACGAAAAAAAAATCGGCCCGATTTTGGAAGGAATCAAAATCGTAGTCGAACGCGAAGATCCGATCGGAAAAATTGTCGCTGGCTGGAAAACGCCCGCCGCTTTGGAAATAAAGCAAGTGCGCGTTCCGCTCGGAGTGGTTTGCATAATTTACGAGTCGCGCCCGAATGTCACTGTGGACGCGTTTTGCCTCGCGTACAAAAGCGGAAATTCGATTTTGCTTCGCGGCTCTTCTGCCGCGCTGAATTCGAACAATGCGCTTTGCGCGGCGATAAAAGAAGGCTTGCGAAATTCTCCCGAAGGAATTCCCGAAGCCATCGAACTTTTGCAAAGCACTTCGCACGACGACGTGGAAAAGATTTTGAATGCCCGGGGCTTGATTGACATCGTGCTTCCTCGCGGCGGAAAAAATTTGATTGCAAATGTCGTGCAGAACGCGCGAGTTCCCGTCATCGAAACCGGGAGCGGAGTGTGCCATCTTTTTGTTGACGAAGATGCGGATTTGCAGATGGCGGCGCGAATTGCCGAAAACGCGAAAATCCAGCGGCCTGGCACTTGCAATTCAATCGAAGCGATTTTGGTACACAAAAATATCTTGCAAAAATTTTTGCCTTTGCTGGAAGAGACATTTTCCGGGCGAGTGAAAATTCATGCGGATGAAAATTGCTTTTCGATTTTAAATGATTCGGCGAAAAAAGCTGGACGCGAATGCATTGTCCACGCGACGAGCGAAGATTTCGGCAACGAATTTTTGGATTACGAATGCGTTGTCAAATCTGCGGAATCTTTGGAAGATGCGATCGAATACATCAACGCGCACAACACGAAGCATTCCGAATGCATCGTCACGAAAAGCCGCGAGCATGCGCGAGCGTTCCAGCAAAAAATCGACGCGGCTTGCGTCTATGTGAATTCTTCCACGCGTTTCACCGACGGCGGCGAATTCGGCTTTGGCGCGGAACTCGGAATCAGCACGCAAAAATTGCACGCGCGTGGCCCGATGGGACTTGACGCTTTGACGACGACGAAATTTTTAATCGACGGAGAAGGACAGATTCGAAATTAAAAGTCGATATTTAATAGTGAATATGCGACTTTGCGCAAAGCGAAAATTTCGCTTTTGTAAAAGGCTTCAAAAAATTATTTTAATTTGAAATTTTTAATTATGGAGGTTTTTATGAATTTTGGATTTTTGAAAGGAAAAGATTTTCTCACTTTGCGCGATTTTTCGGCGCAGGAAATTTTGTCGCTTTTGGATTTGGCGAGCTAAGATGTGTTCAACATCAATGTCAAATTTTAAGACTCCTGACTGAAAAATACATATTGGAAAAATTTTAAAATTTGTGATAAAATATTTTTATGATGGCGACAAATTCGTATTTCAAAAAAAACGATTCTCCTCGAAAAAATCTTCGCATGTTTCCAAAATTCGCGGAGAAAAAATCGGCTTTGTCGAAAAAATCACCTGTTGCCATTGAACTTTTTGCAGGTGCTGGCGGACTTGCGCTTGGCATTGAAAAAGCTGGTTTTGATACGATTGCTTTGATTGAATTTGACAAGGCGGCTTCTGAAACTCTCAAAAAAAATCGCCCTGAATGGAACGTGATAAACGACGACATAGCGAACATTTCTTGCCTTGACCTTGAAAATTATTTTTCGCTAAAAAAAGGCGAGCTGGATTTGCTTTCGGGCGGCGCACCTTGCCAGGCATTTTCTTATGCGGGAAAGCGGCTTGGATTTGAGGACACTCGCGGAACGCTTTTTTATCATTACGCTTTGTTTTTACAAAAACTTCAGCCAAAAATATTTTTGTTTGAAAACGTCCGAGGACTTTTGACACATGATAAAGGTCGCACCTACAAAACGATGCTCAATGTTTTTGAATCGGCAGGATATTCAATTCAAAAACAAATCATGAACGCTTGGGATTATGGCGTAGCACAAAAACGTGAGCGGCTGATTACAATTGGCATAAGAAATGATTTGACGAATTTTCTTAATTTTGAATTTCCATCCCCACACGAATACAAGCCTGTTTTGCGCGATGTTTTGCAAAATGTTCCGCAAAGTGCTGGCGTTGAATACGGCGAAAAAAAACGCAAATTATTTGAGTTGGTTCCGCCTGGCGGATATTGGCGCGACATCGACGAAAATTTGGCAAAAACTTATATGAAATCGTGTTGGAAAATGGATGGCGGTCGCACTGGAATTTTAAGGCGGCTTTCTATGGATGAGCCTTCGCTTACAGTCCTAACGTCGCCATCGCAAAAGCAAACTGAACGTTGTCATCCTTTGGAAACTCGTCCGTTCACTGTTCGCGAAAACGCGCGAATTCAATCTTTTCCCGATGATTGGGAATTCTGTGGAAGCACAGGCGAACAGTACAAGCAAGTGGGAAATGCCGTTCCAGTGAACCTCGCGCATGAAATTGCCGCACATATTTTCGTTTCGCTTGCAAACGCGGAGGGAAATATATGAAGTGGGATTTAAATTTCATCAGCAAGCAAAATTTTGAAACTCATGTCCGCCAAACGATTTTAAAATACGGCGAAAATCTTGAAGCATTCGATTTGAAAAAACTCAACAAAAACATCATCGATCCGATAAAAATAGTTTTTGATAAATCCGTTTACAAAATGTCGTGGGAAGAAATTATCAAAAGCGAAATTTTCCGACAGCGCGACAAGTCGAACAACAATTCAATCGGTTACTTTCATCAAAATTTTTTCAACTACATCAAAGGTTGCGAAGTTCCGAATGAAGGCTGGGATGTGATTTTTCGAAATCCGCACAAAATTAAAATTGATGGCGAGACGGTCAGCACAATTTATGTTGAAATGAAGAACAAACACAACACGATGAATTCCGCCGCCTCACAAAAAATTTACATCAAAATGCAAAACCAACTTTTGTCTGATGACGACTGTGTTTGCTTTCTGGTAGAAGCAATCGCGAAGCGCTCGCAAAATATCAAATGGCAGACGAGCGTTGACGGTAAAGAAGTTGGCCACAAAAAAATTCGGCGCGTGAGCATTGATAAATTTTTTGAAATTGTGACGGGCGATGAAGATGCGTTTTTCAAAATATGTAAAATTTTGCCCGAAACAATTCAAGACATAATAGAAAAAAGCGGAGAAACGATTGTAAAAAATGACACCGCTTTTTCCGAGCTTGCGGTGATTTCAAAAATTGTAGGCAACAATGACAAAAACTCGTCGTTCGCTACGGCCGCGCTTATGCTGGGTTTCAATTCATACAACGGTTTTGAAAAATTACGTCCAAAAAAATTTGACAATGCCGAACTTTCAGAATATGCGAATGAAATTCTGAAAATGCGATAAAACATTTAATTTGAAATTTTTAATTATGGAGGTTTTTATGAATTTTGGATTTTTGAAAGGAAAAGATTTTCTCACTTTGCGCGATTTTTCGGCGCAGGAAATTTTGTCGCTTTTGGATTTGGCGGCGGAACTGAAACAGGCGAAACGCGACGGCGTTCAAATAGAAAATTTTCGCGGAAAGAACATTGCGCTGATTTTTGAAAAGACCAGCACGCGCACTCGCTGCTCGTTTGAAGTGGCGGCGCACGACTTGGGAATTTCCACGACATATTTGGCGGACGGCTCGCAAATCGGGAAAAAGGAAAGCATCGCCGACACGGCGCGTGTTCTCTGCCGAATGTTCGACGGAATCGAATATCGCGGCTATGGGCAGGAAATCGTGGAAGAATTGGCGCGGCATTCCACGGTGCCAGTTTGGAACGGCCTCACGAACGAATATCATCCCACGCAAATGCTCGCCGACATGCTCACCGTGCGCGAAAAATTCGGCGCGTTCAAAAAATTGAAGCTCGTGTATTTTGGCGACGCCCGCTACAATATCGGCAATTCGCTTTGCATTGTCTGCGCGAAGCTCGGATTGGATTTGGTTTTGTGCACGAACAAAAAATATTTTCCGTCGGAAAAGCTTTTGGCAGATTGCAAGCCGTGGTGCGAACAAAGCGGCGGCTCGATTTCGCTCGAAGAAAATGTTGAAAAGGCAGCGAGCGGAGCGGACATCATTTACACCGACGTTTGGGTGAGCATGGGCGAAAGCGACGAAGTGTGGGCGGAACGAATCGCCGACCTCAAGCCGTATCAAGTTACAAAAAAAATTATGGCACTCGCAAAGCCGAGCGCGATTTTCATGCACGACCTTCCTTCGTTCCATGATTTGAACACGGAAATCGGAAAGGAAATCAACAAGAAATTCGGCATCACGGAAATGGAAGTCACAAACGAAGTTTTCGAATCCGCGCAGTCCGTAGTGTTCGACGAAGCGGAAAACCGAATGCACACAATCAAAGCAGTTATGGTGGCCACTTTGTAGCCGAGTTTTGTACTGCCAGCATTCTGCGAATTTTTGTGCAAAGGAAATTTG
>CAZZFL010000068.1:0-7266 GCA_964653395.1 uncultured Treponema sp.
TGCAAATAATAACTATTAAAAATATTATGGCAATTGAATGCCCGATGTTCACCGCTTTTTTTTCCATAACCGATTCGCTCTCCGCTTCTTCCGAAGCTGGCAAATGGGGATTTTCATCGTAAATGATTTTAGTCGCGCCTTCTATGACTTCGCCGATTTTTTTCCATGAGTATGGCCAAAGATATTCGCGAAATGTAAAGGTGGCGGAGTTTCCGTCAATTTCGACTTTCGCTTTAAAAGGCTTTTCTGAAAATTTTTGCAAAGCCTTGCGCGCAGTCTCTGAAATTTCAGCCGGAGCGATTATGGAAAGAATTTTGCAGTTGCGTCCGTCACAAAGTCGGATTCTGCTGTTTCTGACCGCGCCCTTGACAAAAAGGCCATCGTCCGTTAAATTAAATTTGTCCCTGACTTTCTTTATTCCTGGAAATATCATATTTTTCCTCCTGCGCTTCGGCTTGCTTTTGACGATGGTTTCGCCTCGGTCGCAAAAGCGACCTGCTCAAGTCGCAGCCCGAAAGGGCTGCGAACTATTCCCTATTCATTATCAACTCTTAACTAACCATTCGCCGCTGTGCCCGTGTTCATCGAGGCGAGGAACGCGCCGTTGTCCTTGCTCTTTCGCATTCTGTCTAGGATGAGCTCGGTGATTTCCGCGTCTTCCATCGGGCTGATGACCTTGCGCAAAACCCAGAGCTTTTGCAGCTCGTTGTCCGTGAGCAAAAGTTCCTCTTTTCGCGTGCCGGATTTTTTGATGTTGATCGCGGGGAAAAGCCGCCGCTCGGAAAGTTTTCTGTCAAGGTCGATTTCGCTGTTGCCCGTGCCCTTGAATTCTTCGAAAATCACTTCGTCCATTCGGCTTCCGGTCTCGATGAGCGCGGTGGAAATTATCGTGAGGCTTCCGCCTTCTTCGATGTTGCGCGCCGCGCCGAAGAAACGCTTCGGCTTGTGGAGCGCGTTGGAGTCCACGCCGCCCGAAAGGACTTTTCCCGAAGTGGGAACTGTCTGGTTGTAGGCGCGGGCGAGTCGCGTGATCGAGTCGAGGAAAATCACCACGTCGCGCTTGTGCTCCACGAGACGCTTCGCCTTTTCCAAGACCATTTCCGCCACGTTCACATGGCGTGTCGCCTGCTCGTCGAACGTGGACGAAATCACTTCGGCCTTTATCGAACGCTCCATCTCGGTCACTTCCTCGGGACGCTCGTCAATCAAAAGCACGATGAGATAGACTTCGGGATTGTTCGCGGTGATGGCGTTCGCGATTTTCTGCATCAAAATCGTCTTTCCGGCCTTCGGAGGCGCGACTATCAAAAGTCGCTGTCCCTTTCCAATCGGGCAGAACAAGTCGACGATTCGCGTGGAAAGTTCGGTCGAGACAGTCTCGAGCTGGAATTTTTGGTTCGGATAAAGCGGGGTGAGGTTTTCGAAGGGAATTCGCGTCTGCGCCACGCGCGGATCGTCAAAGTTCACGGATTCGACGCGCAGAAGCGCGAAAAACCTTTCACCTTCCTTCGGACTTCGAATCTGGCCGTACACCGTGTCGCCCGTCTTCAGATTGAAAAGGCGGATTTGGCTCGGCGAAATGTAGATGTCGTCGGGGCCCGGCAAATAGTTGTTCTGCGGGCTTCGCAAAAATCCGTAGCCGTCCGGCAGGATTTCGAGCGCGCCGCTCGCGAAAATGATTCCGCCGTGCTCGGTGTGCCCTTTCAGTATGCAAAAAATCAAGTCCTGCTTTTTCATCGAAGCGAGATTTTCCTGTGGCGCGCCGTATTGGATGGCCATCTCGCGAAGTTCCGGCATGCTTTTTTTCGTAAGGACGTTAATTTCAAGGCGTGGCTTCGAATCGTAATCCGGGGAATTTTCAGGCGTGGGAGTGTTGTCGGGCGGCATGTTCTCGCGGCTGGGGCGGCGGTAGCCTTGACGCGCGCCGTAAGTCCTCGGCCCGCGCATTTCGCGCCGCGCTCCCATCCTGCCATAGGATCTGCCATGATAATAGCCTTCAGAGCCATCCTCTTCCGAAGGCTCTTCGCGCGAAGCCTCGACGCGCAGCTCTTCCCCGCCGACATTCGCGTCCTGGCTTTCCGAATGGGCTTCCTGGGCGGAAGCCTCGTCCTGCGTCTCCGCCGCAGCTTCCTGCGCGGCCGCCTCGTCAAACTTTGCGGGCGACTTTCTCACTATGCGGCGGCGCTTCGGCTTTTCTTCCGCATTTTCCGTCGAGTTTTCAAGATTTTCATCCGACATAAAAAAACTCCATTTAAAACATTTTATTTGCTTAAGTCAAAATCAAGTTTCAAAAACCGAAGTCTTTGAAAACTTAATTTTCAATGAATAAATTTTACAGTGAAAAGTTTGAGTCTTGAAATTTGTATTTCCCACCGAAAACAAAATTCAATTTAAAAAGTCGGCTTCCGACTTGAGCACGAGATTCCGCTTGTACTCCGCGCTCGCCACGGAAAACAAGTCCACATCCGGCTCTTTTCCGAGCATGGAAACCTGCCCGTCGAATTCGACGTTGTCGGCGATGCGAAGCCGGGCAGTCTCAACGTTGCCCGAAACCTTGCTGCCGTTGCACATTTCGATTCGCTCTTGGGCGTAAATATTGCCCCGCACGGCTCCCGAAATCACGACCGAAGAGGCCGAAATCTTGTCCACAGTGCAGAGAGCCGTCTTGTCGATTTCCAGATTGCCGTTTGATCTTATCGTGCCGTTGAATTTTCCGCTGATTTTGAGATTGTCGGCGAATTCCAAAACGCCGTCAAATTCAGTGTCAGAGCCGAGAATCGTGATGTTCTTTGATGGTTTTTCCATAACTACTTTTCTTCGACGGGCAAATTCAACAGAGCGTTCTTCAAATCCTTGCCAGCGCGAAACGCCGCCACATAATGCGGACGGCTTTCCGCGACATCGCCTGTCTTGGGATTGCGGGCGGAAGCCCTTCCCTTTCTGAAACGCGGCTCGAAAGTGCCGAAGCCGCGAAGTTCTATCGTAAAGCCGCGCGACAAGGATTTTTTTAGCTCATCGACAAGACAATCAACGACTTGCTGGATGTCTTTTTTTTCTTGCTTTGAATTCTGGTATACGGATTCCACCAAATCATACTTTGTAATTTTCTTTGAAATCATATTTCATCACCCAAAGCGAGAACGTCCGAAAACAAATTCCTACGCCTTGCTTTCCGTGGAAGCCGCCGCGAACGTCTTGTTGAAAAGATGCGCCATGCGGGACTTTTTGCGGGATGCGGCGTTCGCCTTGATGATGCCCTTTCCGCGGGCAGAATCGAGACGGCTTGAAAGCTGCCTGAATTTCGCCTCGGCTCCTTCCTTGTCCTTTTTTTCAACGAGAGCCACGAACTGTTTCGCGTAAGTGCGGCATTCCGTTTTCACCATCTTGTTGCGAAGTCGTCTTTTTTCGCTCTGCGCGTGTCGCTTTTGCGCAGAAGTCTGATTCCTAGCCAAAGGATTCCTCCAAAACTAATTTTGTGTTGCTTATTCTAGCAAAAAAGAAAAAAAATGTCAATATTGAAACGGGAATTTTTATCGCGGAAAAATGCCGAACAATCGCGCGGCTCGGAAAGAAAAATCGCGAATCGCGCTTGACATTCCCGCGTTTTTTTCATAGAATATTTCAATCGAAATCGAATTTTTTTTGGAGGAATAAAATGGCTGGAGCAAGTAAAAACTCGCGAACGACTGTGGCCACGCAGAAATTCATCTGCCCCGATTGTGGCGGAGAAATCGTCATGAAAACGCTGTTGCAGGCTGGTCGTCTCAAGAATGTGGCCGAATGCAACAAATGCAAGCGCACTGAACGAAGGCCCAAGGATTTCAAATAACTTGACGGCAAAAACAAAAATTGGCGACTGAAAACGTCGTCAATTTTTGTTTTACGAAAAGCGGCGCAAGTTTTGTAAAGGATGCCGCAGGCGGGAAAATCCTTGCGACGAAAATCTTTGGCTTGCGATATATTTTAGCTACAATTTTTAACTTTCCAATCTGCAAATTCCACTTGCGCAATTTTCGTAAATTGTGTATAGTATTATTATGGGCGAACGAAAATTCACGGTGCTTGATCTCTTGAGTCTCGAGCTTTCCAATTACGACGCTATAAACTTGCGTTGTGTTGCCGGAAGGCGGGGACTTTCGCGGGAAATTACAGGAACTGGCATCGGTCGTCCTGGACTGGGGCTTTCGGGATTTTTCGAAGGCTTCGTTCGTTCTTCGATTCAGCTTTTTGATGTGGGCGAAGTCGCGTATCTGAATAAGCTTTACGCCGAACGGCGCACCGATACAATCAGGCAATTTTTTTCCTATTCTGTTTCATGCTGCGTTTTTGTTTCCAATGGCGAGCCAACTCCCGACTTCATCGAAATCGCCGAGGAAGTTTCCTGCGCGATTTTTGTTACGGATTTGAATCTTTACGAATTCATGACGAGAATCATGCGAATTTTTTCGAACGTGTTTGCTCCGCGCAAAACCATACACGGCGTGCTTGTGGAAGTTTTCGGCGTGGGAATTATGCTCGGCGGACATTCGGGCGTGGGAAAAAGCGAGACCGCGCTTGAACTCGTGGAACGCGGCCATCGGCTTGTTGCCGACGACATCATCGAAATCCGCTGCGTGAATGGAAGTATGATTTTGGGGCGCGGCGCGAATTCCTTGATGAGCCACCACATGGAAATTCGCGGCATCGGAATAGTCAATGTTTCGCGGCTTTACGGAGTTGGCTCGATTCGCGAGCAAAAGGAAATACAGCTGGTCGTGGAACTTGAGGAGTGGAATCAGGACAAGGCTTACGACAGGCTGGGAACGGCAAAAAAAAGCGTGGATTTATTGGGCGTGAAAATTCCCGCCGTGGAAATTCCAGTGCGCCCGGGACGAAATCTCCCGATTATCATTGAGGCGGTGGCGATGAACGAGCGGCTCAAGAAAATGGGCTATGACAGCGCGCGGGATTTCAACCAGAATGTGTTGCGCTGGATTGAAATGGGAACTGCGCAAAATGCGTATTACGGAACGGAAGATTCGTATTAAAAAAGGCGGGCGCGATTTTGACGCTGATTTTTTTGCTTTGATTTTCGGCAATTCAAAAATCGTATGGCGGCGAATCGCGTTTTCGATTTTTTGTCATTGAAAAAAGTGATTTTTGGCGAAGCGAAAATGGCGATGTGTAAATGAGTTTATGAAATTGGCTCGAAGTTGAATTCGGCGCGATTTTTGGCGGCGGATTTTGACATTCGGGAAATTAAATTTGGAGGACAAAATCATGCTCGAGAAAATTCTGACGGTGAAAAACCGCGCGGGAATCCATGCGCGTCCGGCTTCTTTGATTGCGCAGACGGCGAACAAATTTTCCAGCGAGATCACGTTGGAAAAGGACGCGATCGAGGTGAACGCGAAGTCGATTATGGGCGTCATAACGATGGCCGCCGGCTACAATACCACCATCGTGCTCAAGGTGAAGGGCGAGGACGAGCAGGAGGCGATCGCCGCGATTGAGAGGCTTTTCGAAACGAAATTCGAGGAGGAATAGGGTGAAGGAAATTACGCAGATTCAACGTGATGTCCTCAATTATATTGCGCAATTCATCGATGAAAATTCCTATCCTCCGACGGTGCGCGAGATAAGCGAGCATTTCGGAAAGTCGATTCGCGCGGTGCAGGACAATATGACGGCCTTGCAGAAAAAAGGCTATATTTCCCTCGTGCAGAAAAAGTCGCGCTCGATAAAGATTTTGATCGACGAGCGGGAAAAGGGCTCGGGCATTTTCATGGAAAAAGTTCCGCTGATCGGGACGATTGCCGCCGGAAAGCCGCTTTTGTGCGAGGAAAACCTTGACGGCTACGTCACGCTCACCGAACCTTTCATTCGTCCGGGAAAAAGTTATTTCGCGCTGCGGGTTCGCGGACAAAGCATGGTGGGCGCGGGCATCCTTGAGGGCGACCTTGCCATTGTGGAGCAAGGCTCGGACGCCGTGGACGGACAGATTGTCGTGGCGGTGATTGAGGACGCGATCACGCTCAAGCGTTATTTCAAGGAATCCGGACGAATCCGCTTGCAGCCCGAAAATCCCGCGTTCAATCCGATTTATTGCACGAGCGACTTGCGCATCGTGGGAACGCTCGCCAACTTGGTGCGCACTTACTGAAAATGTCTCTCTATTTGTACAGCGGGCCGGAATTCGGCGAGCGCGACGACGCTGTTTCGGCGATAAAAGATTCGCTTCAAAAAAAATTCTCCTCGTGCGAATTCTATTCGTATTATTCCGTGGAAACTCCGATCGCGGACGCGATGCAGAAATTGTATGGCGCGTCGCTTTTTTCCGATGCGACTTGCGTGGTTTTTCACGGCGCGGAGCAAATCAAAAAAAAGGAAGACGTCCAAAAAATCGCGGAATGGGCGAATGGCGCGCCGGATTCGAGTGTCTTGGTTTTGGTGAGCGACGAGATTTCCTGCGACGCGAAATTGGAAAAAATCGTGCCAAAGGAATGCCGCCGCCAGTTTTGGGAAATGTACGAAGAGGCCAAAATTCCCTGGCTCAAAAATTATTTTTCCAAAAACGGCTATTCGGTCGAAAGCGACGCTTGCGAGGAAATCCTTGACTTGGTGGAAAACAACACGCAGGCTCTCAAGAACGAATGCTCGCGTTTTTTCGTGTGCTTTCCGACGGGCGCGAAAATCACGGTGGAAAACGTGGATTCGCTCATCGAGCACGACCGCGAGGAGTCGGCGTTCACGCTTTTTGACGCGATGGCAGACGGCTCGAAAAATGCAGCGGCGCGGCTTGAAAGCGCGCTCGCGATCCTGCAAAAAATCCGCCTTTCAAAAGATTCGTCGAGCGTGATGATAATCTCGGGGCTTTCGTATTGCTTTCGTCGTCTTTCCGCATGGCACGCGCTCAAATCCTGCGGCAAGACCGACGATTTTTCGCTCAAGACTAACGGCTTTGCGAGCAAAAAAAGCCGCCGCCAGTTCGCCGCCGCCGAGCGCGTCTGGAATCATGGGCAAAGCGCGGCAATCTGCGCGTTGCTTTCCGAAACCGACATGCAGATTCGTTCGGGCGGAAGCGGCGTGGAGGACACGATTTTGCAAATGCTTCTATACGAAATCATAATGAAGCGCGGCGCGAGGATTGCAAAATATGAAACGGTTTGATAGTTAATAGTTATCACTTAATAGTGAATAGTTGTAGCGCAGGCGAGCAAAAACTATTCACTATTCACTATTCACTTTTAACTATTTACTGTTTCATCGATTGAAATTTCGTTCAGC
>CAZZFL010000069.1:0-7115 GCA_964653395.1 uncultured Treponema sp.
GCAAGCGCAATCGCGCGATTTTGGGAATTTTTTTCGCGGCGTTTCAATCTTGCAATTCCCGGCGCATTCCGTTATACTGTAATGAAAGTTCAATTTTAAAATGACGGAGTAAATTATGCTGGAAGATTTGAAGCAGCCAATCGGCGAATTGAAGGAAAACATTCTCAATGTCTGGGGGCGTCTTTGACGCGGACTCGGTTTACAAAAAAATCGCGGAGCAGGAAGAGCTGACCACGCAGGCGAATTTTTGGGACGACGCGAAAGCCGCGCAAAAGGTGATGAGCCGGATAAAGATTCTCAAAGGGCGCGTCGAGCCGTGGAAGGAACTCAAGGCGCAGATTGACGACATCGAGGCGCTTTACGAGCTTGCCGTGGAATCGGGCGAGCAGGGCGAAGAGGCGGAAATCAGGGAGCAGCTGGAAGAGGCGCAAAAGAAATTCGAGCACGAAAGCCGGATGAGCTTGCTTTCGGGTGAAGTGGATTCGTCTTCCGCGTTCCTTTCGATTCATTCGGGCGCGGGCGGAACGGAGGCGGAAGATTGGGCGTTCATGCTCAGCCGAATGTATTCGCGCTGGGCGGAGCGTCGCGGATTCAAGCTTGAGACTGTGGACATCCTTGAGGCGGAGGGCGGAATAAAATCCGTCACGTTCCAAATCGAAGGCGAGTATGTCTACGGATATCTCAAGGGCGAGGCCGGAATCCATCGCCTCGTGCGCATAAGTCCGTTCGACGCAAACGCGCGTCGGCACACTTCGTTCGCGAGCGTCTATGTCTTTCCGATCCTCGACGACACGATCGAAGTGGAAATCCGTCCCGAGGATTTGCGCGTGGACACTTACCGCGCGGGCGGCAAAGGCGGCCAGCATGTCAACAAGACTGATTCGGCGGTGCGCTTTACGCACTTGCCCACGGGAATCGTCGTCGCATGCCAAACCGAACGCAGCCAGCTGATGAACCGTGCCACGGCGATGTCGATTTTGAAGTCAAAACTTTACGAATATTACCGCGAGCAAAAGGAAAAGGAAAACGCCAAATTCGGCGCGGAAAAAAAGGACATCTCGTGGGGCAACCAAATTCGCTCGTATGTTTTCCAGCCTTATACGATGGTGAAGGACTTGCGGACGCGCGAGGAAACCGGAAACATTCAGGCGGTGATGGACGGCGACATCGACCAATTTATAGAAGCGTACTTGAACGCGATGTGGAAAGGACTTCCCCTTGAGGCGGAAGATTCGGACGATTCTGGCGATTGCTAGAAAAAGCGTCGCCGATTTTACGCCGAATGAACGCGATGCGGATTTCGCTTCGCTGCGACGGCGAACGCCGGATTTTCGGCGCGGCGGCTTTCGGGAGTTTTCCGTGTGTTTTCGTTTTCCGCGATGGATTTTCAATTTTTTCGTCCTCGTTTTTTTCTGCGCGAATGCGTTTTGCGAAGATTCGCCTGACGATTCGTGGATTCTCGCGGCGCAAAAATTCGAAGTCGAGGAATACAAGGAACATTCCGCCGCGCTCGAGTCCGCCGCCGCCGTGATTCCGAAATTGATTTTGGAACAAATTTCGCTTGACACGCAGCGCACCGTCTTGCGCGACGAGCGGCTTTCGCAAAAATTGGATTCGCTTTTGACGGAGCGGCTTTCGCTTTTTTTGGACTTGAGCAAGGAAATCAAATCGCGCGACGCGCTCATTTTGAACAACTACACGATGTTCGAATATCAGAGCGCGCTCAAGTCGCAGGAAAAGAAAATTGACGAGGTGCAGAAGAAAATCGACGCGAATTTGAAGGCGCAGGAAGAGGCGCTTTTTCCAGAGGCTGGAAAAAGAAAGAGCGCGAGGAAAATGCGAAAATTGTGGGAGCCTGAGTCAAGGCAGGTCTCGCTTTACAAGCAGGATTCGGAAAGCCTTTTTTCTCCGGGCGAGGCTTCCAAAAAAGAAGGCGTGGATTCGCGCGCGTTCGCGAAGGAAATGGCGCAGGCGAAAATTTCGGGACTCGTCTCTGGCTCGATGGTTTCTTACGGAAATTATCTGAGCGTGACCGCCGAACTTTACGTTTTTCCCGGCGCGAAGAAAGTGGCTTCGGCCACGGAAGTGGGCGCGTTGAGCGACATTCGCCAAATCGCGAAGAACATCGCGTTCGCGCTTTTGCCGAAAATCGCGAATTCGATGCCGGTGGAACTTGAGTTCAATATTTTCCCGGAGGACGCGGCGGAAAATGCCACGCTCACGATTGACAGCGTTGTGTATCGTCCCATCCCGAAAAAAGTTTCGCTCGGCTCGGGATTTCATTCGATTTCCGTGGATGCCGAAGGTTTCGCGCGCGAGAGTTTTTTGTACGACTTTTCCGGGCGGAGCAAATTCTTGGTGGAAGTGAATTTCCGCGAAGAATCCAAAGGCGAAATAAAATTGGCCTTGAGCCGCTTCGTTCCCGGCGCGATGTTTTTCGACGGAAAATTCGCGGGCGAGTCGAGCGCGGGCGATTTCGTGAAAGTGCCGCTCAAGGTGAACGGCAACACCGTGTTCGGATATTTCGAGGGAACGGTAAAGGACAAGGACGCGGAAGGTGGCGAGCGAAGCGAAACGATGTTCATGATGATTCCTTCGAATCTGATGGCGGACGGCGCGGAGCTGGAAATGAATTTGCGCGTCTTCGACGTGAGCAAGAATATCGACAAAAGGCGCAGAATGTTGTATGTTTCTTATAGCGCGCTTTTGCTTTCGCTTCCGATTATGTTTTATTCATACGGCCGCTACGATTCCATTATGAACGGATATTTGACGGGATATGGAAATTTTGATTATGACGAGATGAAATTTTACAGGACGCTTTCGTTCGTCGGAATCGGGCTTGTGTCCGCTTGCGGCGCATGGATGCTCGGCGAACTCGTGGCGTATTTGCTCGCGGTCGAAAAGACGCTTCCGGCAAAGGCGAAAAAAATAAAAAGCAAGACGCTTCGAAAAATGGAAGCGGAGCGCGAGCTTGAAGAAATGCGCGCGCTCGAAGAAATGTCATCTTCGCAGCCGGATGAAGATTCAGAAATTTCGCAAGATGATTCGGATGCGGAAAGCGAAAATCTTGACGCTGAAAATTCGGACGTTGAAAATGCGAACGAAAATTAATTTTAAAATGCGAATTATATAGAGGGGAAAAAATGGCAAAATTGTCTTTCGCGCAGAAAATCAAAAATTTGTTTGCCGGGAAAAATTCTTCGGACGATGATTTTTTTGACGACCTCGGCGACGCGCTGATTGAAGGCGACGTGGGAGCCGCGCTCGCCATGCAAATCGTGGACTCGCTTTGCGAAGCGTGCCGCAAGGAAAAAATTTCTTCGCAAGACGAAATCTTGAAAAAATTGAAAACGCTCTTGCTTCCATACGTCAAGGGCTGCGCCCTTTCGGTGGAGGCGGGCAGGAACAACATTTGGATGCTCCTCGGCGTGAACGGCGTGGGCAAGACGACCAGCGCCGCGAAATTGGCGCGACTTCAAAAAAGCGCGACTGGCGGAAACGTATTCCTTTCTGCGAGCGACACTTTCCGCGCGGCGGCGGTGGATCAAATTTCCATGCACGGCGAGCGGCTCGGAATCCGCGTGGTCGCGCACCAAATGGGAAGCGATCCTGCGGCCGTGGTTTTCGACGCGGCGGAATCTCTCAAGGCGCACGGCGGCGGACTTGTCATCGCGGACACCGCCGGCCGCCTTCACAACAAGGAAAATCTCGTTCGCGAACTTGAAAAAATCGACCGCATTTGCCGGCAAAAGTCCGACGAAGGCTGCTACAAAAAATTGCTCGTCGTGGACGCGACCACAGGGCAGAACGCGCTTCGCCAGGCGGAAGTTTTCAACGAGGCGGTCGGCGTGGACGCGCTCATTTTCACAAAGTACGATTCAAGCGCAAAGGGAGGGGTAGTGATTTCCATCGGCAAGGAACTCTCTCTTCCCGTCTGCTACGTCTGCACCGGCGAAGGCTACGATGACATCGCGCAATTCGACGCGGAAAAATATTTGGATGAATTTTTGGGAATATGAAATTTTTTCTCGCACTTTTCATTTTGGCGTTCTCGTCTTTTTCTTTCGCGCAATCCGCCGAATCTTTCGATGAAAATTCGTCGCGAGAAAATTCCGATTTGAAAAATGCCGAAGGAAATTCCGCGGTCGAAGAAAATTTCAAAAACGATGAAAACGTTTCGTCCGAAAAAAATTCTGCCGAAGAAAAAAAATCGCTCGAAGAAAAATATTTGGTTTTCAAAACTTCGTCGAAAGAAATCCGGATGCTTGAGACGAACGACGACATTTTTTCCGCGTCATCGTCCGCGCAAAAAAATCGCGCGCTCACGAGCATTGTGGGCGGCGAACTTCAGCGGCGTTTTTATGACGAAAATTTCCGCCTTTGCAAAATCGAATATTGGCACATCGCTTCTTCGAGCGCGCAAAGCAAAATGCTCAGGCGCAAAACTTACGCGTTCGGCGCAGACGGCAAAGTCAGCGAGCTTCGCGAAAACGACTTTGACGCGCAGACGGCTTCAATCACTTTTTTCAATCCGGACGGAAAAATCCGCTCGAGCCGGAAAAACAATTTGCTTGACGGAAAGCTCGATTCGTTTGAAATTTTCACGTATGAATACGACGGCGAAGGACGCGTCGTTCAGGAAAACCGAAAGCGCTTTCAAATGCAAGGCAAAAAGCAAAGGCGCGTTTTGTCGCAACGCGTCGTGAACAAATATTCGGGCGAAAAAATTTCCGAAACTTCGTTTTACGAAAATTCGGTTTTGCGAATTCGCACGGTTTACGCGGACGGCGAAAATTACGTCCAGACGACTTATTTTGACGGCGGACTTGTCGTCCGCGATTTTTATGAAAACGGCAGGAAAATTTCCTCGGCGGTTTCAAATGGAAAAGGGAGAAGCGCAAATTGAGACGCTCGAGTTTTGGTTCGAATTTCCGCTGGATTTATTTTGTGGCGAAGCGATTTTCGCTCGTGGACTTGAAGGGCGCGGAAGCGTTCACTTCGAAACTTTCCACTTTGGGAATTTGCTTTGGCGTGATGACGCTCATAATCGTGATCAGCGTGATGAACGGATTCCAGCGAGAATTCATCGACGCGATAATGGAAGTGTCGTCGTACAATCTTCGCGCGGAAAATCTCGGCGAAGATGGGCGAGCGGCGTTCGAAGAATTCGCGTTGAAGGAAAACGGAATTGAATGCGCGGTGGCGTTCACGGAAAGAGAGTCGCTTTTGGTGGGCGCGGACGGAAGGCAAAGCGCGGCTCTTGTCCGCGCGATCGAAGCCGACGTGATGGAAAAAGATTCAGGCTTCGCGCGACAGGCGCATGTGGTGCGAGGCGCGTTTGATTTGCGAAGCGAGAAGTTTTCAGAAAATGGAGAAGCTCTTGCGCCGTGCGTTTTGGGAATCACGCTCGCGCGTTCTTTGGACGTGCGCGTCGGCGACGAAGTGCATTTCTATGCGACGGATTCCGGGGATTCCCTTTTGGAAACTTTTTCGCGTCCGAGAAAATTTTTCGTCGCGGGAATTTTTCGCACTGGATATTCCGACATCAATTCGAGTTACGCGTTCGTCGCGCTTTCTCCTCAGAATGAAAAATCCGAAAATCTGATTTATGGAATCAAGACAAAAAAATCGGCGGGCGAAAACGCGCTTGCAAAAAAAATCGGCCTTGAATTTCCCGGCGCGAAAATCTCGCTTTGGAAGGAATACAATCGAAGTTTTTTCGGCGCGCTTCGAATAGAAAAGAACATGCTCATGCTGCTCGTGGTTTTGATTTTCGTCGTGGTGGCGATAAACATTTTCAATTCCATGCGGCGAATCGTGTTCGAGCGGAGATTCGAGATTTCCACGATGAGCGCGCTCGGCGCGAAAATTTCTTCGGTGAAGAATATTTTCGTGATGCGCGGATTTTTGATCGGGCTGCGCGGCGCGATTGCAGGGCTTGTGCTCGGGCTGTTTTTTTGCGTGAACATAAAAAGTGTTTTTACGGTTTTGTCGTCCGCGCTTTTTTACGCGCAATATTTTTTCGTGCTGATTTTTTCTCCGCAAAACGCTGGCGCGCTTTCGGAAAATCCGATGTTCGCGGTGTACGCCAACATTCCGGCGAGAATGTACGCGCATGAAATTTTTTTCATCACGCTGTTCGGAATTTTTTCCGCGGTGCTTTCGGCATGGGCGGCGAGCCGGGAAATTTTGAACACTTCGATTTGCGAAGTCTTGCATGAAAATTGACGGAGGCGAAAATGAATTGTAGCCGCTACAAATTTCGCGCAATTTGCGATGCGAAATTCTTGGCGAGTTTTTGAAAGAAACTCGAAATTAAAATCGTCGGCAAATTTTGCACTTGCTTTTTTTGGAGGAAAAAATGGATGATGAAAATGTGATTGTCCGAGTCGAAGGACTTGAAAAAAATTACGTCACCGAAAACGAAACTCTTCGCGTCTTGAAGGGACTTTCGCTCACTGTGAAAAACGGCGAGCGCGTCTGCATCATCGGCGAAAGCGGCAACGGAAAAAGCACGCTGCTAAATATTTTGGGCGGCATCGACACGGCGAGCGGCGGCACGGTGAATGTCGGCGGAAATGAAATTTCCGCGCTGGACGAGGACGCGCTCACGGAATATCGCGCGCATTTTGTGGGGCTTGTGTTCCAGTTCCATTATCTTTTGAAAGATTTCAGCGCGCTGGAAAATGTTTTTTTGCCGGCGTATATGGCGGGAATGCAAAAGGCAGCCGCCATGAAAAAAGCGGAAAAACTTTTGGACGACGTGGGGCTTTCGCACAGAAAAAATCATCTGCCTTCGGAACTTTCGGGCGGCGAGCGTCAGCGGGTGGCGGTGGCGCGCGCGCTCGTGAACGACCCCTCCCTTGTTTTGGCGGACGAGCCTACGGGAAATCTCGATCCTTCGAACGCCGCGATGATTGGCGGACTGCTTTTTGAAGTGGCGAAAAATTACGGCAAGACGCTTTTGGTCGTGACCCACGATATGGATTTGGCGGCGCGCGGCGAAACGCTCTACAAGCTTGAGGACGGCGTTTTGAAAAAAAATCGAAGTTAAAGTTGACGCGCATTATTTGGCGACGATTTTAAACTCGCCGAATGATTTGGTGCGGAAT
>CAZZFL010000070.1:0-7103 GCA_964653395.1 uncultured Treponema sp.
ACTTCGTAAAGCCTGATTTTTTCTTCCTTGCCGCGAATGTCCGCCTCGCACAAAAAATTCGGCGCGGGGAATTCTTTTTCGCCTGCGAATTTTTCGTCCGCGAAATTCGCCTCGCTTTTCATTTCGTCCACCGAACTTTCGGAAATCAAAAGGTCGCGCTTGTATTCTTTGCAAAGTCCTTCGATGCGGCTTGCGATGTTCACGTTGTCGCCGATGACGGTGTATTCCATTCGCGCGGGCGAGCCGATGTTTCCGGCGAGAACCGTTCCGGTGTGAATCCCGATTCCAAATTTGATTTGCGGAAATCCGATTTTTTCAAAGTCGCGATTCACTTGGACGAGCGCGCGCCGCATTTCAAGCGCGGCAAGATACGCGTCCTTTGCGTGCGTCGCGGATTTTACGGGCGCGCCGAAAATCGCCATGATCGCGTCTCCGATGTATTTGTTGATGACGCCGTTGTGCCGGATTATGCATTCGCTCATTTTTGAAAAATATTCGTTCAAAAGACGCACGACTTTTTCGCATTCCATTTTTTCAGAAAGGCTCGTGAAGCCGCGGATGTCGCAGAACAAAATCGTGACGCGCATATTTTCTCCGCCGAGCGAAATTCCCGCCATTCCGTCGCCGAGCAAATGGTCGCGCACGTCGGGAGTCACGACTTTTCCGAAAACTTCCTTCATGAATTCCTTTTCCAAAAGCGAGCGCGACATCTCGTTGAAACTGTCTCCGAGAATTCCGATTTCGTCGCCCGAAGAAACTTGCACCCGATTTTTCAAATCGCCTTCGGAAATTTTTCGCGCGGCGCGCGCGAGTTCCTTCAAAGGATTTCGCAAGATGTCCGCCAAAAGCAGCGTGATGAAAATTCCCGCGAGCAAAAAAATCGACATCGTGGCAACCATGTTGCGGCTTATCTCGACTCCTAGATTTTTTTCTTTCGTGACGAGCGCGAACAAAAGCGCGGTCACGGGAAACGCTCCGATGCCAATGTAGTACATCAAAAAAATCAAACGCAGCGAAGGCCGAATCAAATTTTTCGTCTTGGAAATGTTTCCGGACGGAAAATAAAGTTTCAGAATCTTCGCGCGGTTCGCCGTTTCCAAAATCAAAAAGCTCACGACAAACGCGAGCGTCGCCGCGAACATCGTGAACATCGCGGAATTTTTCAAAGTGCCGTAGATTTTTTCTCCCGAAGAAATTTGAATGTACGCCGCCAAAAAAGTTTGGAAAATCAAAATTAGAATCCATCCGACAATTCCGATGGACGCAAGCGCGACGGAAGAATTCGCCGCGTTTATTTTAGCGCGTTCGCTTCCCTTGAAAATCGGCGCGGCAAAAATCACGCCGAGCAAAATCGAAATCACGAACGAAAGCGACGTGAAAATGTTGCCGAGAATTTCGTGCGCATCCAAAAACGCAATCCAAATTTCATATTCGTTGTTTTGCGGCAAAGGAAATTCAATCGAAAGCGTCACGGCAAGCACGACAATGTTCGCGACGGTCGGAACGAGCAAGTAAAAAATGCCGATGCACAAATTCTGTTTTTTCGTCATAAAAAGATTCTATCACAAACGCGCGTCTTGTGGAAGATTCGCTTTCGGAAAAAAAAAGTCGCAAGACGGCGCGGACATTTTTGCGCTTCCACTTTCTGACGAATTTTTCCGCGCGACGGAAATTTTCCCGCGCTTGATTTTTTCCATTTCTTTTGCTAGAATGTTCGCATGTCTTCAAATAAAAACATTTTCGCGCCGGAAGGTGAAGTCATCAGCGTTCGCGGTGCGCGCGAGCACAATCTCAAAAACATCAGCATTGATTTGCCTCGAAATCGTCTCATCGTGATTTCAGGACTTTCGGGCAGCGGAAAAAGTTCGCTTGCGTTCGACACGCTTTTTGCCGAAGGCCAGCGTCGTTATATGGAAAGCCTTTCTTCCTACGCGAGGCAATTTTTGGGAACGATGGACAAGCCCGACGTGGATTTGATAGAAGGACTTTCGCCGGCGATTTCCATCGAACAAAAAACCACGCACAACAATCCGCGTTCCACCGTGGGCACGGTGACGGAAATCTACGATTATTATCGCCTGCTTTTCGCCCGCGTGGGAAAGGCGCATTGCCCGAATTGCGGACGCGAAATCAACGAGCAAAGCGTGGATCAAATCATCGACACGATTCTTTCTTGGCAGGAAGGAACGAAGCTCACGATTCTCGCGCCGTCCGTCCGTGGAAAAAAAGGCGAGCACCAAAAAATTTTTGAAGACGCGAAAAAGGCTGGATTCGCGCGCGCGCGCGTTGACGGAATCATGGCGGATTTGGACGACGTTCCGAAACTCGACAAGCAAAAAAAACACACGATTGAACTTGTCGTGGACAGAATCGTTTTGAAGGAGGGGGTGCGAAATCGTCTCGCCGACTCCATCGAAACTGCCTTGAACGCCGCGAACGGAACGATAATCGTTCTGCGCCGAATCGAAAAAAATCAGGACGGCTACGAAAAGATAATTTCAGATTTGGCGGCGAGCGGCGTGAGCGCGGACACTTCCAAAGATTACATTGAAGACGAAGTCTTTTTCAGCCAAAAGAACGCGTGCCCCGACTGCGGAATTTCCGTTCCGGAATTGCAGCCGCGACTTTTTTCTTTCAACAATCCGTTCGGCGCGTGCCCGGAATGCACGGGGCTTGGCGAAAAAATGGAATTCGACTTGGACTTGATGATTCCCGACAAATCGAAAAGTTTCAACGAGCACGGAATCGCGCCTTTCAATCCGACTTCGCAATGGAACGCCTGCCGATTTCAGGCGTTGGCGGAAGCCTACGGATTTTCGCTCGACACTCCGATTCAGGATTTGACGCAAAAGCAATTCGACGTTTTGACGAACGGTTCGGACAAGCCGATTCATTGGATTTACAAAAAGCAAAGCGGAACTGGATTTTCTGAATACAACGAGCCGTGGCGGGGGATTTTCGCGGAAATGCGCCGCAAGTACATCGAGGCTTGGGGCGACGCGCAGCGCACTTCGCTTGAAAAATTCATGGTGCACAAAGTTTGCTCTGCGTGCGGCGGAAAGCGGCTCAGGCCTGAGGCTTTGGGCGTAACGGTCGGCGATGTTTGTGAGCGTAGCGAACAAACTCGCAAGTCCGCCGAAGGCGGACGACGCAACAAGAACATCATCGAACTCACCGCGCTTTCAGTTTCCGAGTCAATCGATTTTTTTGAAAAGATAAAATTCACGCAGACGCAAATTCAAATCGCCTCGCAAGTGATAAAGGAAATAAAGTCGCGCCTGAGTTTTTTGAAAAACGTCGGGCTTGAATATCTCACGCTCGACAGAAGCGCGGGCACTTTGAGCGGAGGCGAGGCGCAGCGAATTCGACTTGCCACGCAAATCGGCTCCGCGCTCACTGGAATAATGTACATTCTCGACGAGCCTTCGATTGGCTTGCACCAGCGCGACAACGAGCGGCTCATCGAAACTCTCACGCGGCTTCGCGACTTGGGCAATACGGTAATCGTGGTGGAACACGACGAGCAGACGCTGCGGACGGCGGACTACCTTGTGGACATCGGGCCGGGGGCAGGAGTCCACGGCGGAAGCATCGTGGCCGCTGGCTCGCCGAAACAAGTGATGTCCGTAAAGCAAAGCGTCACGGGACAATATCTTTCGGGCGCGATAAAAATGGAAATTCCCAAAACCCGCAGAAGCGGCAACGGAAACTTCATCAAAATCCGAGGCGCGCGCGAGCACAATTTGAAAAACATCGACGTCGAAATTCCGCTCGGAGTTTTCACTTGCATCACGGGAGTTTCAGGCAGCGGAAAATCCACGCTGCTCGGAGAAATTCTTTATCCCGCCGCGAGCAACAAGACGATGCGCACGAAATACCCCATGGGGGTATGCGACGAAGTGTCGGGACTTTCCGCGATTGACAAGGTAATCAACATCGACCAAAGCCCCATCGGACGAACGCCGCGCTCGAATCCCGTCACTTACATCGGCGTGTTCAATTCAATCCGCGACTTGTACGCGTCGCTGCCTGAGTCGAAGGCGCGCGGATATTTGCCGGGACGATTCAGCTTCAACGTAAAAGGCGGTCGCTGCGAAAATTGCGAAGGCGCGGGCACAATCACAATCGAAATGAATTTCCTTCCCGACGTGTACATTCAATGCGACGTGTGCCGAGGAAAGCGTTTCAACCGCGAGACGCTCGGCGTGCTCTACAAAGGAAAAAGCATAAGCGACGTTTTGGAAATGACGGTGGAAGAAGCCTGCGACTTTTTCGCTTCGATTCCGCACATCGCCCGGAAATTGGAAACGCTCAAATCCGTGGGACTCGGCTACATCGAGTTGGGACAGTCCGCACTCACTTTGAGCGGAGGCGAGGCGCAGCGCGTGAAGCTCGCGAACGAGCTTTCGAAAATTTCCACGGGAAGGACGCTTTACATTTTGGACGAGCCGACCACCGGACTGCATTTCGCCGACGTGAAGCAGCTGATGCAAGTGATTCAGCGTTTGGTGGATCAAGGAAATTCCGTCGTGATGATCGAGCACAATCTTGACGTGATTTGCCAGGCGGACTACATAATTGATTTGGGACCCGAAGGAGGAAGCGGCGGCGGAACGATTGTCGGTTGCGGCACTCCGGAAGAATTGGCGAAAAACGAAAAATCCCACACGGGCGCGTTTGTCAAGGAACAGTTAAAAGCTAATAATGAATAGTTTTTGGAGAAGGCGATTTTTTGCAATTTTCGCGTTTGCGCTTTTCGCGCCGAAAATTTTTGCGCAAGATTCGCCGCAGACATTGCAATCCGAATTTTCATCTTCTCCTGAAATTCAAAAAGAAAATTTGACGGATGAAATTTCTTCGGCAGAGAATTCAGACGAATCGGATTCCGAAAAAGAATCGTCCGAAAACGCGACAAAATCTTCTCGCCGAAAAAGTCGCGCCGAAAAAAAATCCGAAAGCAAGAAAAATGATTCCGCGCAAAATGATTCGGAAAAATCCGCCGAGGAAAAAGACGAAAGGACTTTGATTACGATTATGAACGCGCTCGTTTCCGGCAACAAAAAGGACGCGGAAAACGGCGACGACCTTTTGACCTTTGAAGGCAACGTGAAAATTTCCGTGGAAAAGGGCGCGGTAAAAACAATAATTTCCGCCGACAAAGTTTCCTTCAACAGGGCGCGTGAAATGCTTTTCGCCGAAGGCGCGGTGCGCCTCGAGCAGACCGAAAAGAACGGCTCGACTCAGACAGTCACAAGCGACACTCTTTTGTTCAACACGGCCACGCTCGAAGGCGTGTTCGACAATTCGCGCGTGGTGCGCGCGGACAGCAACGCGCTCAACCTGCCGTCCGGCTCGAAGATAAGCGTCTATTCCGACATTTTCGCGCGCGACGATTCGGGCACGATCGCGTTCAAGAACGGCAGACTCACGTTTTGCGACGAGGATGAAAATCCGCACTGGACGATCAAGGCTTCGCGCATCTGGCTTTTGCCCGGCAACGAATTCGCCTTTCTGAACGGACTCGTCTATGTGGGCGTCGTTCCAGTTTTCTATTTGCCGGCGTTTTATTATCCAAAGGACGAGCTGATTTTCAATCCGGTTTTCGGCTACAGAAATCGCGCGGGATTTTATTTTCAGACCACGACTTATTTGTACGGAAGAAAGCCGCTCGAAAAAGACGACGATTCGGACAAAGGCGAAGGAAATGTTTTGGGCGACTATTTCAGCCTCGTGAAGCCGACCAAGCTAATGGATCAAGTGCGCGAAGGACTCATCCTGCACAATTTGGACACGGAATACAAAGGCGACACGAGCGACCATTTGAAGCTGATGCTCGACTGGTATACGAATCTCGGATTTTCCACGGGAGTCGACGCGGCGTACAAGCCGAAGAACAATTCCGCGCCCAGCGTGGAGGCGAGCCTTGTGTTCGGATTTTCCAACAGCGTCTTTCAGGAAAGTTCAAGCGCGCTTTACTTTCCCTATGGAAAAAGCGGAGAAGTGTACAAGGACAAATCGAATTTCATGGGAATCGAACTTCCGTTCCGCTACAAAGGCGGCGTGAAAATTTCAGGCTCCGTGCCGTTCACATATTCGCTCGACCTTCCGCTTTATTCCGACCCGTTCTTCAACTACGACTTTGGCGACAGAAGCGAGACAATGGACTGGTTCTCGTATTTGCTTGACGGTCCGACGCAGGAAAACAGCACAAAGACGGAACAGGAAAAATTCGACGCCGCGAAAATCACTTCTTTCAATTGGAACGGAAACCTTTCATACAGCGCGAAACTTCCCGATGTCGTAAAGCCGTATTTGGAAAACCTTTCAATCAGCACGTTCAATTCGACAATCCTGTTCGCGGAAAAGGACGCAAAATTTGACGATGCTTCGCCTGACGAAGACGGCTGGCGCGAAGTGACGCCTACGCGAAAATTTTTTTATCCGTCTTCAATAACGCCGTTGAAATTCGGTTTGAAGGCAGGTGGCACAATCTATTCCACTTCGGCAAAAAAAAGCGCGGCGAAGAAATCCGAAAAATCTCTCGCGCTGGATTTGACCGCGCCGGAATTTTTCGCCGAAAAAAGTGACGATGAAGAAAATCCGGAAAGCCAGTCCGAGGAAAACGAAGCGACAGAAAATTTCTTGGACGAAGAGTCGCTTTTGCCGGCACTGGCTTTCTCAAAGCCGAGCATTTCGGAAGTGACGCTTTTTTCATACGATCTCGGATATTCGTTCAATCCTGATTTTACTTCGCAGATTTCATACGCGTCCGAACCTTTGAACACGGCGGAAGACTTTAACTGGAACAATACCAAATCGTCATACGTTCAGTTCAAAGCGCCGCTTTCGTTCGACCAATCGCTTTCGTATCAAAACAATTTTTTTGGAATGAAGAATTCGCTCAAGCTAGATCCGCTCTACCAAAGGCATCCCTACATTTCGGGCAAGACGGACGAAGGCGGCTATTCCGAAGCGTCGAAAAAAAGTTTGAAGGAAACGGATTACAAGGCTTCATACTTTGACATCGTGAACACGAACACAGTTTCTTTCAAGCCGTTCATATATTATCCGAATTTCAAGGACACAGGAATTTCTTGGAACAC
>CAZZFL010000071.1:0-6998 GCA_964653395.1 uncultured Treponema sp.
GCGCCGCGCTCAATCGAAACTTTCAGCGGAACGGAAAGTTTTACCGCGCCTTCCATTTTTTCTTTTAAAACGGAAATCGTTTTTTCGATTGCGGCTTCGTCGTCGGCGCATTCTAAAATCAGCTCATCGTGCACTTGAAGCAAAAGCCTTGCTTCGCACGAATTTTTTTTCAACGCCGCATCGACATCAATCATCGCTTTTTTTACGATGTCGGCCGCGCTTCCTTGAATCGGCGTGTTCACGGCAATTCGTTCCGCGGCGGCTTTTTCGATTTTGTTGCGACTGTTGATGTTCAGAACTTTTCGGCGGCGACCCATCAATGTTTCCACGTAGCCATTTTTTTCCGCGCTTGCAATCGTTTCCTTTATGAATTTGTCAATCGAAGAATATTGCGCAAAATAATTTTCGATGAACTGCGCGGCAGCGGCGCGTGAAATTCCGAGCTCGTTTGAAAGCCTGAAAGTGCTCATTCCGTAAATCACGCCAAAATTGATTGTCTTGGCGGTGCGTCGCATTTCGGGCGTAACGCCATCGGCGGACACATTGTATATCAAAGAAGCCGTCGCCTTGTGAATGTCGTTTCCGCTCAAAAACGCTTCGCGCATATTTTCGTCTCCCGAAAGATGCGCCATCACCACAAGTTCGATTTGGGAATAATCCGCGCTGATCAAAACTGTTCCGGGAACAGCCGTAAACGCGCTCCGAATTTTTCGGCCCGCGTCATTGCGAACAGGAATGTTCTGCAAATTTGGATCGTGGCTTGAAAGTCGCCCGGTGGCAGTTCCAGTTTGCAAAAATGTCGTGTGAATGCGGCCGTTCTCATCCGCGAGTCGCGGCAACGCTTCAACATAAGTGGATTGCAATTTTGACATTTCGCGGAATTTCAAAATCCTCGCGGGAACAGAATCGAACAGCGCGAGTTCTTCCAAAACGCTTGTATCCGTGGAATATCCAGTCTTGTTTTTTTTGCCGGGCTTGAGTCCGCGTTCCTTGAACAAAACTTCCTGAAGCTGCTTTGGAGAAGCGACGTTGAATTCGTGCCCCACTTCAGAATAAATTTCTTGTTCGGCGGAAAAAATTTCTTTTTGCAAATTTTCCGCGTAATCCGAAAGCGCATTCGAGTCAAGGTGAATTCCTTGAATTTCCATTTCGCCCAAAATCGTGATGAGCGGAATTTCAATTTTCTCGAAAAGCGAATCGAGTTTTTTCTGCTTGAGTTCGTCCGAAAAAATTTCAAAAAGTTGCCAAGTAAAATCCGCATCCTCGGCGGCGTAATCCACGGCCTTTTCGAGCGGAACATCGCGGAACGTCTGCCCTTTCGCGACCAAATCCTTGAACTCAATTCCGACCAACGCAAGTTTCGTCTGCCCCAGCGTTTCAAGAGAATACGGCGAGCGGCCAAGCCTGTCCGGTTCCAAAAGCCACGCGGCGATCATCGTGTCGAAAATTTTCGCTTTGATTGTATTCGCGTTCAAACCTGAGGTGCGCAAAATTTTGTAGTCGAATTTCGCATTGTGCAAAACAAGCGTAAAATTTTTCGTGTCGAAAAGTCGCTGGATTTGCGCGAGCGCGTCATTCAAAGAAATCCCGCTCTGCTCAAAAAGCGAAGCGTCCTGCGCCAAAACCGGAATGTAAAAAGCCTCGCCTTTTTTGTAGCACAAACTGAAGCCCACCAAATGCGCCTTCGTCGTTTCAAGCGAATCCGTTTCTGTGTCGAGCGCGACTTTTCCGAAAGCCAAAATTTTATCGACAAGCACGGCCAAATCTTTTTGCGTTTCAATCGCCTTGTAGTTGCCAGAATTTTTTTTGAGCGGAATCGGCTCGGCGATTTCTTCCGAAGGATTTTCAGAATCATTTTTTTCCGCAGATTTTGAATTCGCCACAACGGATTTTTTTTCTTTGGAATCTGAATTTTCATCGCCTGAAATTTTTTGTCCCGCTTCCACCGCGAGCATCGCATATTGCTTCGCCACTTGCGGTGCTTCAAAAAATCTCAGTTTTTCGGCGGCGGCAGAATAATTGAAATTCGTCACGGGAATTTTTTCCAATTCCACGCCGGGAACGTCCGTGCAAAGCGCGATCAATTTTTTGGAAAAAAACGCGTTGTCTTTTCCATCGCGAATTTTCTGCCCAATCGCTCCGCCGATTTCATCGGCGTGTTCATAGATGCCTTCAAGCGAGCCGTATTCGTCCAAAAATTTGCAGGCGGTTTTTACGCCGACGCCTTTTACGCCGGGAACGTTGTCGGCGGTGTCGCCATAAAGCGAGAGCAAGTCCAAGAGTTTTTCGGGCGGCACCCCCCATTCGGCTTTTACCCCTTCCTTGCCGACGACTTTCCAAACATCGCTGTGATCCGGCTTTAAAATTTGAACGTCATCGCAAACCAATTGCATCAAATCTTTGTCGCCTGAAAGTATGCGGCAAGTTTTTCCAGCCGCCACCGCTTTAGTTGTAATCGTGGCGATTACATCGTCGGCTTCGTAGCCTTCGACGCGAATCGCGGGCACTCCGAGCGCGGACAAAATTTCTTCAATCCACGGAATTTGTGCGTGTAAATCATCGGGCGTTTTTTGGCGAGTGGCTTTGTATTCCGAATACATTTCGTGCCGAAAAGTTTTTGAAATTGAATCGAGCGCGACGACGAGCGTCTTCGGCTTGTAGTGCTGCAAAAGCGAATGCAAGTTGCGAAAAAATCCGAACAGCGCGGAAATGTTTCGTCCGTGCGAATCCGTAAGCGGACGCGAAATGAACGCAAAGTAGCAGCGATAAATCAAACCGTAAGAATCCAAAATGTAAATTGTTTCGTCACCGAATTTTTTTGTTCCCATAAATTTATTCTAGCGGAAAATTGAATTTTTTTCTAGTGCGGCGCAAAATCTTTCATATTCCCCACCCTATCCTCGCTCTTCGCATAAAAAAAATGCCGTGAGTTTTTGCAAAGAAAAACTCACGGCGTTTCATTTTTTGCCAAAAAGTGCTTATACCTTGAATTGGTCGATTTGGCTTGTAATGCGATAAATCGAGCCGGAAATCGAAGTGGCGATGTTCATCAATGAATCGTCGCCCTCTTCGATTGTCTTTACGCCACTCTCAATCGTCTTGAGTTCCGAACTAACCGCATCTGCCGATGTATGCAGTTTTCCCATATTTTCGACAATCTCGCCGCGAGCATTGTCCACGTCGTTCGAAGCGTCCTTTACCTTGCCAGCAGCATCGTTCATATAACTCAAAGCCTCGCTGATTTGCTTTGAGCCTTCCGACTGTTCGTCCATTGAAAGCTTGATTTGGCTAACAAGGTCGCCCGTACCCTGAATCTTTTCAGACACGCGCGTGAACATCTTGTCCGAAACATTCGACGCTTCAACCACGCTCGAAATCGAATTGAGGATTGTAGTCAACTGCGAGCCGATGTTCTTTGACTGCGTTGATGAATTTTCCGAAAGCTTTCTGATTTCGTCCGCGACAACCGCGAATCCTTTGCCCGCGTCTCCGGCGTGTGCCGCCTCAATGGCCGCGTTCATAGCAAGAAGGCTCGTTTGGTCTGCAATCGAAGAAATGACATCGTTCGCGTCATTGAGCATCTTCGACTGCTGCTCGATTTTTTGAATCTGCTCGTTCACTTCGCGCTGTCGCAAAATTCCGTTGTGCACGTCCTCTTGAAGCACATTGAATTCCTGCGCCATTTTTTCGATTGAACGCGAAACCGAGCCGATGTTTCCAATCATCTGCGTAACCGCGCTCGACGCATTCTGCATTCCTTCGTTCTGTGTCACAAGCAATTCGCGCAACTGCCGCACCGCTTCAGAAATCTCGTTCACGGATTTGGACGTGTATTCAAGCATGGTGTTTTGATTTCCCACTTCCGCTTCCACGCTGTGGATATTGCCAATCATTTGGTCAACGAACGTCGTGTTCTCCTGCACCATTTTTCCAAGCCTGTCGCCGTAGCTCAAAAGGTCGCCTTCAGTGCCCTTGATTTCGCCAACGATTTTCTGCAACTTGTCGCAGAACGCATCGAAATTGATGACGAGGAAACCGATTTCGTCGCGAATGAAAAGCTTGCACCGCTTAGTGAGGTCGGCCTCGCCGGTCGCCATTTCCTTGAGAGAATCCGTAACGTTCTTGATTCGCCACATGAGCCAGCGGATGAACATGAAACTCAGCAACGACAATATAATCGAAAGCACCACTGCGAATGGCAAAATCACAGCCACTGAAACCTTGATTACATTGTCAATGGATTCAAGCGACTTCGCCACGAAAAGCATTCCCGTAACTTCCTTATCGTCTCCAGAAAGCGGCATATATGCCGAAATGTATTTCTTTCCAGTTTGCGCGATAGTATTGTATCCGATGTATGTTTCGCCACGGCGCAGAACTTGCTCGGCAATGACTTGATTTTGAATCTTCGTACCGACGAGTTTTTTTCCGCTATTATCGACAAGCGACGTGTCCACGCGCAAATCGTCACGGAACACGGTGCATTCCACATCATAACTGTTTTTCACTTGTTCTATCAATAAATCGTTCGACAAACTGTAGCCCAACACGAACGCTCCAACAACTTGCCGTCCGGAATAAAGCGGAACTGCCGAAATCATCGCATACTGGCAGTCGGAAAACTCTTCATAGGAAAACGCCCTGTTTCCCGAAAGCGCATTGGAAACTGCCTTTGAAGAAGAAAGATCCGCGCTGCTAATGCCGTTGGTCCAAATAGAGCGACCCTTTGAATCCGTAACGGCATAAAAATCAGTGTCCGTATCGGAAACGCGCTCTTGCATCAGCCTGCGCAATTCCGCATGGTCGTTTTGAACCGCTTCCACAATTTCATTGTCGCGCGAATAAATTACGGCATAGCCGTCAATGCAAGTCCTCCAGTCGGAAAGCGTGCGGGCAACACCATCAACCGTGGAGTCAAGCCCTTCCCTTTGGGTCTTTTCGACTTCCCGCTTGAACACGCTGATTGCAACCAGCGAAACCAGCATGGCGGTGAGAATGATAAAACCAGCGATGATAAGGATAAGCTTTGTCTGAATCTGCATATCCTTTTTGTACGTTGTAGCAAAGCGATCAAGCTCCTTTTTCTGTCCCATTATAGAATCCCCTTGTTATAAAATACACTCCCCCACGAAAAGCAAACGTTCCGCACGGGGATTTTTTTCTGCGCAAAAGCGCAAATGAATGCTCGAGTTTTGAAAAAACTCGAAGTTAAAATCCGCACGCTATTTTAGTGCGGATTTTAAAATTTGAATTTATTTCCGCAAAAGATCGGTAAATTCCTTCGACGTAATCTCGTAGATTTTCTTGTTGAGACAATCTTCGCATTCGCCTTCAAGCCCCGGCCCGTCGTCTGGCTTTTTTATGAACATGAAGACGGCGGACGAAATAGTTCCCTTTTCGCGCTTCATAATCAAAACTACATCCGACGAAAATTCAAGACCGTTCACGCAGACATGCGCACTGCGAACTTTGTCATATATTTTCATTCCATGCACGCCCAATTCGTCGAGGACGCAGGAAATATGCGAAATGTTCACGTCGTCCACCCGAGCATGAAACCTTTTGCCGTTTATCCCGAACGAAATATAGCTCGAATCATCGCAACGTGCGCGTATACTGTTGCGCCGTCCCTTCGCGCCAATTTTTTCCAAAGCGGCGACAACCGTCTTGAAATTTTCCTCGCTTTCGTCAGGAGTAAGCGCGACACAGCCTGCGGCCGGACTTACATCGCTTCCGAATTCCGTTTCCACAAAATGAATCCGCTCCTGATGGGGCGCGGAAAAAACCACGCCAACAAGCACATCTGGATTTTGCTGTCGTATATGTCGGATGAACTGAATCCAACTGATGCCCAACGCGCTGGCATCGATATTGAAATACAGAACCGCGTCTGGAAAATGGCTTGTGATGATGCCAATGTTATCCGTCAAGGACCCGTCGCTTTGGCTCAAAATGTGCGACTCGTAGCCAAGCGTACACAAACCTTCCATAAATGACATGGGAATGAGCGAACTGTTAGGCGCGACAAAGAACACCTTTCGCCCAAAAATGTCAGTGTTTTTAACGTTCATGATTCCACCAAATAAAAAAAAAGTAACGTCCGCCCCGTAAAAAACAGTGCCGACGCCAATATATTATACCCTAATATTGAAAAAAACACAAGAGAAATTTCGCAATATAATGAAAAAAAATGCACGGCAGAATATCGCAGGAAAAAGGCGAAAAACACTGATTTTTACGGTATAATGTTCCGCTTTTGTTGGAGTGGCGAAATTCGGACTTTTTGCGCACGAAGCATTCCGCGAGTTTTTGCCTTGAAAAAACTCGAAGGCAGCCCGAAAGCATTGCGACCAAACACAAAACCAAGCAGCCCTTGCAGGATGCTTGGTTTTGGCTTTCGCTCTGGCGAAACTTGACAATTTTAAGGGGGACAGCGTTTATCTTGCTAAAATTTTTGTATCGGCGGCCGAAAAAGGACCGTCAATTTTGAATCAAGGCTTCTTTCGGAAACCCGGCTATTTGCCTGCGACCTTCGAGAACGAAATCCCGCCGCGCATTTCTTGGTTCATTGCCGCATCGGCAACGAACGTAACCTTTACGGTCGAGCGGTCAATGCTAGACGCCGTAAGCTCTTCCGCCGTATCAGCGCCCTCGCCTTTGAAGGATACCTTGAACGTGCCGATGCCGTCCAGTTTTACCTTATGTCCCCGGACTAAATAGCGGTGAAACACCTCTATTATCTCTAATATCGCCGCCCAAACATCAGTGGGCGTGAGCGACGTAGAATGCGAGATTTCCTCGACGAAGTCGCTCGTACCGATAGTTTTTTCATACACCGGGTAAGGGTAGTACTTTCCCGGTGCTTTCTCATTCCGAGGATTATCTCGATATAATGTTTTGTAATTCATAAATTACCTCTTGTAAAATTAAATTTTTTTAATACCCATAAACGCCAGCCTTCCCTAAAATATGTCAAAGAACAAATTTAAAATAAAAAA
>CAZZFL010000072.1:0-6982 GCA_964653395.1 uncultured Treponema sp.
GGCAAAAATCGCACGACATCCGCGCCGGCAGTGCAAACGCAAAGTCCGTTCTTGAGGCATTCGATTTGAATTTCGGCTGGCTTTGCCTGAGGCTTGATTTGGATTCCAATCATCAAACCTTTGCCGCGCACTTCCTGAACGACATCGCAATTCCACGACTTTATTTCCGAGCGAATTTTTTCGCCGATGAAATTCACGCGCTCAAAAAATTCTTTTTTTTGCATTGTGTGCAAGACAGCCAAAGCCGCGCTACACGCCAAAGGATTTCCTGCGAAAGTTGACTGGTGGTCGCCCGCCACAAAAACGCCCGCCGCCTTGCCCCTGAAAAGGCACGCGCCCATCGGGATTCCGCCAGCGATTCCTTTTGAAAGCGTAACCACGTCCGGCTCAAAGCCGAGAGCGTCGCTTGCCAAAAACGCGCCAGTGCGCCCGATGCCGGTTTGAACTTCGTCCGCCATTACGAGCGCGCCGGCTTTTCGCGCGGCTGCTGCTGCGGCCTTTGTCCATTCCGCGTCGATGATGTTTACCCCTCCCTCGCCTTGCACGCATTCAATCATCAGTGCGGCCGTAGTTTCGTCGAACGCGTTTTTTATTGCGTCGAAATCATTCGCGCGAATTGTCTTGAAACATTTGACGTAAGGCGCGAAGCATTCGGGATGAAATTTTTCCTGCCCCGTCGCAGTCAAAGTCGCGAGCGTCCTTCCGTGAAAAGAATTTTCAAGGGTGAAAATCACTCGCCGCTTCGATCCGCCGTTCAAGTGCCCGAATTTGCGAGCCAATTTGAACGCCGCTTCGTTCGCCTCCGCGCCGCTGTTTCCGAAGTACACGCCGTCAAATCCAGTGTAGCGCAAAAGTTCTTCGGCATATTCAACGCCGACATCGCTCAAATAATAATTCGAAATGTGAATCTGCTTTTCCGCCTGCGACTGAATCGCCGCGAGCAAATCCTTGTTCGCATGCCCGAGCGAATTCACGCCGATGCCCGCCATGAAGTCGATGTATTTTTTTCCGCTCGCATCCCAAAGCGTCGCGTTTTTTCCGCGCACGAAAGTCACGTCGAACGAACCGTAATTGTTGACCACATTGTTCTTGCCCATTTTTTTTCTCCGTAAAAATATTTTTTAGGAGGGGGGAAGCCTCCCCCTCGCTCCCAAGTCAAGTCGCTCCGCAAAAGTCCCTGCAAGCAGTGCCATTTGCTCCGCTTTGTTGCCTTGTCCGCTACCCCCTCTGCGGGGAACTCCCCGCAACGCCCCTACGCAAGCCTGCGGCTTGCTGCCGAGTTTCGCTTCGCGAAACTCGGCATACAAAAATCGTTTCACGATTTTTGTATGTCAATATATCATCGTTCCGATTCCGCGCTCGCTGAACATTTCTATCAAGAGCGAATGCGGAACTCGGCCGTCGATGATGTGCGTTCTCGGTACCCCTCCCTTGAGCGCGATCATGCAGCATTCCACTTTCGGAATCATTCCGCCTTCGATGATGCCTTCTTTCATCAAGCCGTCGATGTTCGGCATCGGAATGCGCGGAATGAGCGAAGAAGGATCGTTCATGTCCTTCAGGATTCCCGGAACGTTTGTGAGCTGCACGAATTTTTCCGCCTTGAGCGCGACTGCGATTTTCGCCGCGGCGGTGTCGGCATTGATATTGTAAAAATGCGGATCGCCAATTTCGCCCGACGCAATCGTTGAAATCACCGGAATGAAATTTTCCTGCAAAAGCGAAGTGATGATTTCAGGATGCACTTGCGTCACTTCGCCCACATAGCCAAAATCCACGCCGTCCTTTTCGATTTTCTTCGCGCAAAGCAAGCCCGAATCCACGCCGCTCAATCCCACGGCGCGTCCGCCTTCCTGCAAAATTATTTTTACGATGTCCTTGTTCAGTTTGCCGCTCAAAACCATTTCCACGATTTCCATCGTCTCTTCGTCGGTGTAGCGCAGGCCGTTTATGAAGCGGCTTTCTTTTCCCACGCGGTCGAGCATCTTGTTGATTTCAGGCCCGCCGCCATGGACGAGCACCACGCGAATTCCGATCGTGGAAAGCAGCACGATGTCTTTCATCACGGCGATTTTCAAATCTTCGTTGAGCATGGCGTTTCCGCCGTATTTTACGACGACGGTTTTTCCCACCCATTTTTTGAAATACGGCATCGCCTCCACGAGCACGCTCGCCCATTTTTCGTTGTCGAGCCGAGGATCGTTTTTTATGTTTTCGTTTTCCATTTTTTCTCCGAATAAAAATTTTCTATAAGGGAGGGGAAAGCCTTCCTACGCAAGCCTACGGCTTGCTACCGAGTTTCGCTTCGCGAAACTCGCACAATTGTTCCATCAGCCCCTGCGCAAGTCGGCAACGGTTTTCCATTCCGCTTTTGAAAAATTCAGCTCCTGTAGTCGCCGTTGATTTTAACATAGTCGTAAGTGAGGTCGCAGCCCCACGCCTTGCCTTGCGCGTTTCCGTCCTGCAAAACCACTTCAATTTCCACGGCTTCGGCAGAAAGAATTTTCGCGGCCTTTTCTTCGTCAAACGAAAGTCCCACGCCGTTGTGAATCACTTCGATTCTTTCCGCATCATCGTCCGAGGCGATTTGGAAATCTTCTTGCGCGTCGAAAAATCTGAGCGAGGCTTGCTTGCTCGAAAAATAGACGCAAGTTTTTTCGACCGTAAAATCAAATCCCGAATATCCCATCGCGCACAAAACGCGTCCGCAATTCGCGTCGCGCCCGAACATCGCGGCCTTCACGAGGTTCGACTTGATGACGGCTTTCGCGATTCCGCGCGCGGCTTCCTCCGACTTCGCTCCGCTCACCGTGCATTCCACAAGTCGGCTCGCGCCTTCGCCGTCCGCCGCAATTTTCATCGCGAGCATCGTGTTGAGCTTGTTGAGCGCGAAAAGGAATTTTTCAAAGTCTTCGCCTTCTGCCGATATTTCAGCATTGCCGGCCTTTCCGCTCGCCATGATTGTAAGCGTGTCGTTCGTCGAAGTGTCGCCGTCAACACTCACGCAATTGTAGGTGAGCGCGGCGGATTTTTTCAGCGCGAGGTGAAGCATTTGGGAAGTGATGGCGCAGTCCGTGGTCAAAAAAGAAAGCATCGTTCCCATGTTTATGTGAATCATTCCCGAGCCTTTGCACATTCCGCCGATGCGGATTTTCTTTCCGCCGATTTCCGTTTCCACGGCGCATTCTTTGAAACGCGTGTCGGTGGTAATAATCGCGCTTCTCGCTTCGACATGATTTTCTTTGGAAAGTCCTTTCACGAGGCGCGAAATATTTTGCTCGATTTTTTCGACAGGAATTTGCTGGCCGATTATTCCCGTGGAGCAAACGATGACGTTCTGCGGATTCAAGCCAAGTGAAGTCGCCGCCGCCTGCGCCATCCGTTCGGCGTTTTTGTAGCCCTCGCTTCCGGTGCACGCGTTCGCAAAGCAGACGTTGCAAATGGCGGCTTGCATTTTTCCGCCTTCAAGATTTTTTTGCGTGAGCTTGACGCATTCGGCCTTGACGCGGTTTGAAGTGAAGATGCCGGCCGCGTCGCACATCGTGTCGCAAAAAATCAGCGCGAGGTCGTTCGTCGTGCGGCTCGCCTTCAGTCCGCAATGAATTCCGTTTGCCGTAAAGCCGTCGGGCGCGCACACGCCGCCTTCGATGAATTTTGTTTCAAATTGCATGATTTTCCGCCTTTTTCCGCGCAAAAAGCGCGCGAATATTTATGCAATTATTCTAACATAAAAAGAATATTTATGCAAGCAGAAAAAACGCGATTTTGAGACGAAGCGGAAAATATTTTTGATGCGCTATGGGGGGGCGTTTGTGTATGGAGCGGGGCTTTGTTGAAAAAATATCTGATATTATGTATACTTATTATGTTGACAATATTAATTATTTAGGAAGTGAAAATGGCAGACAAACTTACACATCTTTGCAGTAGTTTTGCTGATGCAAAAGAAAAGTATAATGTATGCGATATTTGTGGCGCAATATATTTGAAAACTTGCCCCACCTGTCCACGTTGCGGAATGATAGCGACAAAGGAGTTGCAACCGGGCGACATGGAACGCGAAGTGAATATATAAATTAATTCGCTTTGTTTCGCTGATAAAATATAGTTTAAAAATTCACAGGAGAAACGCTCAATGAAAGCAAACGATTTGAGTATTTTGGAGTTTATCGGAAATAATAATCATAAGGTGTTTATCATTCCGCCGTTTCAGCGGAACTATGAGTGGACGGCAAAACAGTGCGACGAATTGTTTGATGACATTGTTTCTGCACATGAAAAAGGCAAACCGCATTATCTCGGAAACATTGTCTATTACACCGGCAAAAACAACGGCGCAGCATTCACGGAACTCATTCTGATTGACGGTCAGCAGCGCATTACGACAATTATCCTTCTGCTGTGCGCAATCCGCGATTTATCCGATGACGAAGAGCTAAAGGAAAGCATTGACGATCAGTATCTCAAGAACAACGTGAAAAGTGCAAGCCTTCGCGTTCGGCTCAAGCAGACTTCTTATGATTTTGAAAGTTTCTGCGCCGTTGCGGAACATGCTTCGAATTTGAACAAAGAGTCGAACATCGTAAAGAATTATTGCCATTTCATTGACCGGCTGAAAACTTCGGACATCGCGCTCGAAAAAATCTACGACACTATCGGGCAGCTTCAGGTTGTGGATGTGAACCTTCAGATTGAAAACGACCTTGAAGCGGTGCAGACAGTTTTTGAAAAAATCAATTCGACAGGAAAGCCTCTGTCACCCGCCGACTTAATCCGAAATTTCCTGCTGATTTCAAATTCCACGGAAGAACAGGAACGCCTGTATCAAAATTACTGGGTAAAAATCGAAAATGAAATTGGCAACGAACACATTTCGCGTTTTGCAAAAGATTATCTTGTTCTGATAACAAAAGACGATGTTGCGAACGACAAGGTTTATGCAAAATTTAAAGAAAAAATAAACGAAGATGACATCTCGCATGAAACCGTGCTTGCGGAAATGCTGCATTATGCGCCGTTCTACGCATGGCTTGTTTCTCCAGATCGGTGCGCCGACGACGAAATCAAAAAGTCAATCAAAGAATTCAATGTGTTGCAAACTGATGATGTGTATCCGCTGTATATGTTTCTGCTTTTTGAACTGTACGATTCACACCGTGCGGAACTGCGGAAAATGTTCCGGCTGCTTTCGGATTTTTTGCTGCGCTACAGAATCGTAACTCCGAGCGGCGGCGGCGGTGCGCTGCGCACTGTAGTACATCAGATTCTTGAAAAAATGACGGACAAAGAAAATCCTCTTGCGCCGAATTTTGACTCGCTTTATTTTGAGCTTTCAAACAGCGCAAACAATTCTGGACGCTATCCCGATGATACGGAATTCAGGGCGGCACTGATGCAGTCGAAAAAAACGAATTATCGGTACGGGAGGGTGCTTTTCTTGCGAATCGAAGAATACGGCAAGCATTATATTTCCGTGCCGATTGAAAAAGTGACGGTGGAACACCTTATGCCGCAGACTCTTTCTCCATGGTGGAGCGAACATCTCGGCGGAAAAGAAAAGGCGTCCGAACTGTATGAAAAATATGTGAACGCGGTTGGAAATCTGACGATTTTGTCGCAGGGAGACAATTCCGTAAACTCGAATCGCCCGTGGCATGAAAAGTCGGCGCAATTGAAAAAATCTCAGTTCAAGGTGACGGAAAAAGCCTCGCAATATGAGGAATGGGCGGAAACGCAGCTGGAAGAGCGAAACAGAAAAATCACGGAAGCCGCGTGCAAGGCAGTGCTCTCGCCGCTTGCGCGTACTCGCTCGCTGAACGTTTCGTCGGCAGCGACAGGCTGGTATCCTGCTTCCGATGTCGATACGAACATGAACGGAACGCGGATTCAAAAGATGGAATATGGCGGACAGGAAATTCCTGTGACAGCATGGAATCAGTTTTTCAATGAAGTCTGCCGGATTTGCCATGAGATTGATGCCGCGAAATTCGATTTCCTTGTGAAGGAAAACAAAATCCACAAATCAACAAACAGCAAGTCGGATAATTCTCGGAAAAACCCAATCATTTCTGCGGACAAAAAAGAACTTGTAGATGTCAAGCGGATTGCGGGAACAGATTATTTTTCAGAAAGCGTGTTGAGTTCCAGCCGTTCGCGTGAATTTACAAAGCAACTGCTGGATCTGTACGGTATAACGGATCAATTCCGCATTTATATAGTCGATAAAGACGACGACTGCTAACTAGATGTCTGCGGATAGAACTGGGATTTTTTATGCATTTCAACATTCATTTTCAGGAGGTTGTATGTTTCGAAAGTGGCGGCGTAAAGATCGCTTTTGCACGAATTTGTGCGAGGAAGATTTGCTTCGTTTGCGGCGGTCTGCGGGGCTGCTTGAGGACGAAAGTGTCTGCCTGCTGATTGACGATTCGCTGCTCGTGAAACGGACGAAAAATGTCATTCTCACGGACAGGCGAATTTTGTGGCAGGAAAAGCGGGGCGCGCCGTACCGTTCTGTTTTGCTTTCTGCGCTGGAAGGCTCGTCGGTTTTTGCAAGGCAGCGCGGCTTCGTTTCCGTCATCACGATTTTGAATGGCGACGAGTGCGTGTCGCTCGTCTTCAAAAATATCCGCGAATGTGAGCCGCTTCGGATTGTTTTCCACGATTATCTTTTCCGCTGCTGCGCGAACTACAATCCGCTTGGCGAGGAAAATGTGCGTCGCTACGAAAAGGAAATCCTTTCGACGCAAAGGAAGGGCGACATTGTTTCTGCCGTGCTTGCGGCGGCGGGCGGTGTCTTTTTCCTTGCGATGGTGCTGACTGACAAAGGCGTGGTATTTCCGAACGCGCTCAAGTCAATGAAATTTGATGTTCGTCGCAAAATCGAGACTATTATGCTTGGGATGGCAATCATCTGCTGGGTGACAAATATTATTATTCCCGCTTCCAAGTCGAAAATGCTGAAGTCGAATCTGCTGATTAT
>CAZZFL010000073.1:0-6847 GCA_964653395.1 uncultured Treponema sp.
TTTTAATTATGGAAAGTGCGTACCAAAAAATTTCGCAAACGCAAATCGCGAAAATTCTGAAAGAAAATATTGCGGACAAAAACGCGGTTTTTGTTTTTAATACGAGCGTTGCCGTAGACACTTGGACGGACTTCATCGTGCGGATGGAAGGCGCGGATGGCTGGCCCAAAACTTTGGCGGCCGATCGTTTCATTGCGTGGGATGAATTCAAAGGCGCGGCGGCGAGCGTTCAGGAAAAAGACGCGCGTTCCGTTCCGGGGCTTTTGCGAAAACTTTTTGCGCGAAATCTTTTGGCGAAAATAAAAGAAGGAAAACCTGACGCGCAAAAATCGGGCAACGAAGCCCAGTCATTTTTCGAAAGGCTCATCAATCCTGATTACGCGGAAAACGCGCTCGCATTTACGGATTGGCTTTCACAGATTTTGCCTTCGCTCGGGGCGTGGCACAAATTGATGTCGCAAAAAAAATTCATTGAAAAAAATTCTAGCGGCGAAGAAAAATTGGCGGCGGCGCACGACACTCCTGAAAATCGCGACTACTTGAAACTTTACAAAACTTATTCTGAATTCTTGCGGGCAAAAAAACTTTTCGAACCCACTTGGCAGGAAATCAAATTTAATTCGCTCGACAAAAATCGCTACATAATTTTTTATCCTGAACTTTTGGACGATTACGTGGAATACCGCGAGATTTTGGAAGCGGAAGAAAAAAAAGGAAAATTGAATTTGATTCATCTGCAAGACGCGGAAAAAAATTCCGGGCAAGAAATTCGCGCGAACTACTACACTTCGATGCGCGCCGAATTGCGAATGACCGCGCTGAAAATTCTGCGTGAAAACGCCGACGGAATTCCGTGGAATTGCATCGCCATCAGCGTTCCGAAAATCGAAGATTATCTTCCGTATGTCGAACGCGAATTGCGATTGTACGACATTCCTTTTGTGACGCGCGCCGGAACGATGCTCGGAAAAACTGGAGCGGGCTTGACTTTCCGAAAAATGCAAAGTTGCTTTGAAAGCGCGTTCGCATTTTCGCAAGTGCGTTCGTTTGCGCTCGATCAAAACATTCCGTGGAAAGATTCTGAAGAAATGCAAATGCTAATTCGGCTCGGCTCGGAATTGAAATGTTTTTGTCAATACACGGATTCGAATGGAAATCTTGTTGACCCGTGGATGAAAAATTTGCCCGAAGCAAAAATGTTTCAAAACGAAATTTATTTTAAAACGCAAGAATTTTACAAGCGACTAAAAAATTCGGTGAACGCAATTTGCAACGAGAAATCTTTTCAGGCGATAAAAAGCAAATGGCTCGGCGCGGAAGGTTTCGAAGCGAATTTTTTCATCGAAAAAAAATCGATGTCGCAAAACGCAAACAACATTCTTTCGCGCTGCATAAAAAAGTTGGACGAACTCATCGCGCTTGAAAAAGAATTTCCTGAACTTTGCGGAAAAGAAATTTCGCACTTTGAATTTTTCCTGAACGAAATTGAAACGACGCAATATGCCGAGCAAACGCAGAATGAAGGCGTTTCGATTTTTCCGTACAAATTGAGCGCGATGGCGGCGATTCCGAAGCAATTTGTTTTGAACGCAAGCCAAAATGCAATCACGGTGGAAAATTCGCTTTTGAATTTTTTGCCGATGCAAAAACGCAAAATCTTGCTCGGCGAAAATTTTTTGCAAAACGACGAAAGCCAAAGTTACATCGTCGCCTACAATAAAACTGGCGATTGCGTTTTCAGCATTGCCGAAGAAACTTTGGACGGCTTCGCGATTCCTTTCGCCACACTCGCCACGTCTGAAAAGCCGCGCGACTTTGACGAAGATTTGGACGGCGAAGATTATTTAAAGCAGGAGAAAAAATTTTTGCGAGAACAATCGAACGCTTCCAAAAAATTTCCGCAAAAAATTTCTGCGAAAATAAAAGGCGGATTTGATTTTTATTTTGCCGCGAATGGATTTGATTGCGACGCGGATGTGGACGGCATTTCGGATTTCATGAAAAAAAATATTTCGAACAATCTTTCAAAAAATCTTTCAGAAAAAGTTTCGGAAGAAAATTCAAAAGGCAAAAAAATTTTCATTTCGCAAACCGCGATGAAAAATTTTTTTCCGTGTCCGCGAAAATGGATTTTCAAAAATATTTTGTCGCTCAAAGAAGACACGCTCGACACGGACATTTTCGAACGCTATGACGCGGGTTTGATCAATCACAAAATTTTGGAATTGTATTTAAAGCAAACTTCGCGTCTTCCGTTCACGGACGAAAAAACGAAGCGACTTTTTGACGAAGAAAAAATCCGCGAACAAATTCGAAAAGTCATTTGCGACGGCGCAGAAGAAATTTCTTCGGAAAATGAAATCAAAAAAATTTTGCCGTTCGCGCAATCGCGCTCTTACACGCAAAGTTCTTTGGCGCAAGAAATTCTTTTTTCGCAAACCGAAGTTTTTGTGGAAACGATAATAAATTTTTTGCGCTGGTTTTGCCAAAAAAGATTTTACGGCGGATGGCAAATTCAAAATGTGGAAAAAGAATTGCAAATGCAATTTGAAAAAAATGAAGACGTGATTCTCGACGGCAAAATCGACTGCGTTCTTTCAAGCGGCGAAGATTTTGCGATTGTGGATTTTAAAAATACGTCCAGTTCAATTCCGAGCAGCAAGCTCACTTTGAAGGCCGAGCCAAAGCCGGAAGACGAACTTGGCGATTTTCAGATGCCGATGTATTTGAAACTTTGGGAAGCAAATTCGGGCGACGAAATTTCATCCGCGCGTTTTGTTCCGATAAAAATCAAATCGTTTGAAGAAGAAGGAAAGGAAGTGATCGTCAAAGAAGGAAGACCAACGACAACTTGTGCCACGCGTGAAGATTTTATAAAATTCACAATTCCGCTTTTTGATGAATATGTCGAAAAAATGTGCGGCGCGATTAAAGGCGCAAATTATTCTTTGCAAAATGTCAAAGTCGAAAATTGCGCGGGCAAAGCGGGGGGATATCCTTGTGACTACAGAATGATTTGCCGCACAGTCTACAACACGGCGGGACTTAAAATAATTTCAGAATCCAGCGCGGAGGAAAATTGATGGAAACGGAAAAATTGCTTGCAGAACCATACCTTTTGAAAACGCCGGACAGCGACCAAGCCAAAGTCGCCACTTCGCTTGAAAATACAATTGTAGCGGCGGGCGCGGGAAGCGGAAAAACGCAAACGCTTGCCACGCGCTTTGCGTATCTCGTGATGTCCGATTCGAAAAATTCCGTGGAAAGAATTCTCACTTTGACTTTTACGGAAAAAGCCGCCGCCGAAATGTACCGCCGCATTTATCTCACGCTGAAAAGATTCGCGGAAAAATTGCCCGAATGCGAAGAAAAAATCCGCGCGCAAAACGCCGTCAAAAATTTTTCCAAAGCGCACATACAAACGCTCGACTCGTTCAGCATGGAAATCGTAAAGCAGGCGGCGAACCTTTACGGAATCCGTCCCGATTTTTCCGTGGGCGCGGCCGACACTTCAAGCATAATTCGCGAACTCGCATTTTCTTTCATAATGCGCCATCGAGAAGCAAAGTCGATTCAATGGATAAGCGAGGCGGGAAAATTTCAGGACGCGACAAAATATTTTTGCGAGGCTGCGGAAAAACACACTTCGCTTGCCGATTCGCTTTTGCAAAAATGTTCGGTTTTCAAAAAAAGCCTTGAAAGGCAGGCGAAAAAAAATTCGGAAGAATTTGACAAAGATTGTTTTGAAAAAATTTTTAGCGGAATTTCCGATTTGAAAATTTCGCTTGAAGAAACAAAATCAAATGCGGCAGGAATAAAAAAATTGCGAAACGCGATGGAAGAATGGGAAAATTCCGTCGACTTGATTGCGCGGATAAAATCGCAAAAAATTCCGAACATCGTTTCCGAAAAAGAAAACGCGATTTTTTGGGCGGCGAGCGACGACGTTCGGCGTTTCGCAGATTTGCTCGGCGACTTTCATCTTAAATCCAATGAAAAGCCAAAAGTTGCGAATGTGCTTGAATGCTACGAAAAACTTTTCGGCGAAAATGGAATTGCAAGCGACGCGCTCAACGCGATTGACTTTATTTTCAACTATGAAAATTTGAGCGAGCTTTATTCATTGCTTGACGATTTTGTCGAGGAAGTGAATTTTCACAAGCGGCAAAGCGGCTCGCTCACTTTCGCGGATTCTGCAAAATTGGCGTTGCGCATTTTGTACGACCAAGGTCAAATCCGAAAAGAGCAGCGCGAGAATTTTACAAAAATTATGATTGACGAATTTCAGGACAACAACAGCGCAAACCGCGATTTGCTTTTTTTGATTTCGCGCGAAAACGAAAATGGAGAGCGCCTTGTTCCTGACGAGCAAAAAGACATTTTGGAAATCACCGGCGCGATAATGCGAAACCGACTTTTTTTTGTGGGCGACGAAAAGCAATCGATTTACAAATTTCGCGGCGCGGATGTCGCGGTTTTCAACGAACTGAAAAATAAAATCGGCGGAAAAATTTTGCACATGTCGAACAATTATCGAAGCGACGAACTTTTGCTCGACGAGTTCAATAAATTTTTTGGCGCAATCGGACAGCCGGAAAAATGCAAAAATTATTCTGTCTTTTCAAAATCAAATTCCACGCCAAAAAATTTCGAAGCGACTTACGATGAAAATGCGGCGGCGAAATTTCCTCCCGCGAAAAAAAATTATCTTGAAAAAAATCCGCCCGAATTTTTTGACAATTCGCCTCACAGAATTCACGCTTGCATGTTTAACACAAGCGAAAAAAATGCGGACGAAAAAAAATCGTGTCTTTCTCCGAAAGAGTCGCGCATTTATTTTATCGCGAAAAAAATTTTGGAATTGCATTCAGGCGAACAAAAAATTCCGTTTAAAGATTTTGCGATCCTTTCAAAAAGCCGGACGGATTATCCGGAATTCGCGCGAATTTTTTCTTTGCTGAGAATTCCATTTTCGCTGGATCAAGAGACGAACATTTTCGCCGAAGCGCCCGTGAACGACATCTATGCCGCGCTGCGACTTTGCGTTTATCCGAGCGACAGAAAATGTTACTGCGCATTTTTATGTTCGCCGTTTTGCGGAATTGATTTGCCCGCCGCGCAAACGATTCTCGCGTTGACGAAAAAATCGGATTCGGAAAAATCGAGCATGGAAACAAAAAAAGCGTTTGACGAAAATTTGGAAAAAGAAATTGCGGAAAACATTTCCGAAAAAGATTTTGAAAAATATTTGCGCGCGAAAAAATTCTTCAACGAAATTCAAGATGAAATTCTTCGCGAGCCAATCGCGCAGAGCGTCACAAAATTTTGGTACGAATACGGATATCGTTACGCGCCGCTTTGGACAAAAACAAGCGAGTACGAAAACGGCGTTTCTTCGCGCACTTGGAAGCAAACCGAAAATTTAATGGAAGAACAATACGATTTGCTTTTTGAACTCGCGCGCACGGCCGACGCGCAGAACAAAGATGTCGCGTGGTTCATCGATCAACTTGATGTCTTGCAAAAAAATTCTCGCGGCGAAAACGCCGAGCTTGATTCGAAAGAATTGAATTATCAAACCGAAAAAAAAGATGCCGTGAAAATTATGACAATTCACAAAAGCAAAGGCTTGGAATTTCCTTACGTTTTCATTTGCGGCTGTGCGAATGCAAAAGGCGGCCAGAAAAATTTTGATGAAAAAATTTATGCCGTGGAAAATTTTGCGCCGGTCGTAATTTACAATTCACTCAACGAAAATTATTTCGCAAAAAAAAATCAAGCAATCGAAGAAGAAAAGTCCGCCGCAGAATTCAAACGCCTTGTTTACGTCGCGACGACTCGCGCCATAAATCACGCCTACATTGTCGGCGAATGGGCAAGAGGCGAAAATGGTTTGAGTGCCGCGGCGAAGGAAAAATTGCTTTTGAACATTTTCGATTTTTATGAAAACGATCAAGATGACGCGCCGTTTGATTTTGTGAAAATTGATTTTGTCGAAAAATCGCAATTCATTTCAGAAACGAATTCGCATCCTGTGAGCATTGACGAGCACAACAAAATTCTTGGCGAGCAAAATGTTTTTTACAATTCGTTTGACGATGAAAAAATTATCGCCACGCCAAAAGTTCCGCGCTTTCGCGCTTCGCCGAGCGCGCTGGAAGAAAAGTCGCGTTTCGGAATTTTTTCCCCCTCCTTGCAAAATGACGACGCGCAGGAAATTCTTGCAAGTCATTCTTATCCGCAAATAAATTCTTTTGTGAATTCCGCCGCGCTTCCCAAAAACGAATACGGAACTTTGTTTCACAGTTTTATGGAAGCGTGGAGCAAAAATCCATTTGAATTTGTGCCGGAAAAAATCAGCATGCAAAATTATTTTTTCGACGAATCGCTCGTGCAAAAAATTTCCGAAGCGAACAAAAAAATTCTGCTTGAGACATTTTGCAAAATCTTGAAAACTTTTTTCGAGGCGAAAGAAAAAAATCCTGCGCTCGACGCTTTGCAAAGCAATCGCGAATTTTTTGCCGAATACAAATTCAAGACAAAAATTCATTCGTACATTTTCACAGGCACGATTGACGCGGTTTTTGAAAACGCCGACGGAAGTTACACCGTGCTAGACTACAAAACCGATTCCGCGCCGGACGAAAAAATTTATTACAACCAAATCGGCTGCTACCAAAAAGTCGCGGCGGATTTGTTCACGGCGGGCGACACAAGCAAAGTCAGCTGCGTTTTGTTTTTCGCGGAAACAGGCGAGTTCGTAGACATCACAAAAAATGCGCGCGCCGCATTTGAAAAATTGACGGACGAAAAAATCGCGGAGTTGCTCGAAACAAATTGATTTTGC
>CAZZFL010000074.1:0-6660 GCA_964653395.1 uncultured Treponema sp.
ATGGCGCACAGTTTGGGAACGAAAATTGTCGTCAAGGGAATCGAGCAAAAGGAGCAAGTGGAGCTGCTTTCCACTTACGGCTGCGACTTGTTCCAGGGATATTATTTTTCAAAGCCCATCGACGCTTCGATGTTCGAGAAGGTTTATTTATGAAAAGAATTCTTTTCGTCTGCCACGGAAATATTTGCCGCTCGCCGATGGCGGAATTCGTGATGAAAAATCTCGTGAGAAAAGCGGGGCTGGAAGAAAAAATCCAAGTGGATTCCGCCGCCGCGAACAACGACGAAATCGGAAACGGAATGCATCGCGGCACTCGCGCGAAACTTTCGCAAATGGGAATTCCGTTCGACGAGCACATCGCGCGAAAACTCACCGCCGCGGACGGCGAGCGCTACGATTTGATTTTGGCGATGGATTCGGAAAACTTGTATTACATGCGCCGCATCTTGAAAGCCGAGGCGCACGAAAAAATCCATTTGCTTTTGGAATTTGCGGGACTTTCGCGCGACATCGCCGATCCATGGTACACCGGAAATTTCGACGAAACTTACGACGACATCGATTTGGGCTGCCGCGCACTTTTGGAAAAATTGAAACCTTCATTATTTTGACAACGAGCGAATCTTCAGATTTTGAGTTGTTGAAAACGCTCGAGTTTTGCAAAGCAAAACTCGTAAGCAGGGCTTGCCCTGCGACTTTTGCTAGCGAATCTTATTGGTACTCCAAATTCTTTTACCAAAAAATAATTCGTCCATAGCGTAATAAAAAACGAACCGCGTCCAAACGGAGGCGGCTCGTTTTTTGCTTTGTTCGGTGAAGCGCGAATTATTACAGGCGCACGGAAGCGGCCCATTCCGCGTATATTTTCTGATATTGCTCACGGAACTTTTGCGTGTCGTTCGAAAAATTCACGCTGCCGTTTTTCGTCGCCCAGCAAATTTGAAACGAATCCGAATCCACGTTGAGCGGAACGAGGCTCGTTATGCGCCGCGCAGATTTGTCGTATGAAAAATCTTTTCCTTCCACGGCTTTTTTTCCGGCGATGGCGACGCTGATCGAATCGCGCTTTGCATCGATTCCCGAAAGCACGAAAACTCCGGGATCCGCCGCGTAGCCCACGATGTGAAATCCCAAGTCGCGCATTTTGTACGGAACGTCGCTCGGCATCGTGATTTCAAGTTCCGTCGTAAGCGGATTGTACTTGTAATTTTTTTCGCTCAATGGAAAACGCTCGCGGCTCGTCGGATGAATTCCCGTCACTTCGATTATCTTGTTGAAAACGAGCACGGTGGAAATATTTCCGGTCGCGTTGTTCACGCCGGTGTTGACATAAGTCTTCACGCCGACAGAATTTTCTGCCGCCGGAATTTCCGCGATTTCCTGCTGGGTCGTCTTGCACGAAAAAATCGCCGCGAAAAAGACGCACGCCGCCATAAAATAAATTCTTCTTTTCATATACAAATTTTCGGCAAAATGTTATGATTGATTTATGAAAATTTCTTTGGCGAATGAAATTCAGGAAAAGAAAATTTTGGGTCGCGCGAAAATTTTGGAAGACTCGATCGCGATTTTTTGGAGCGCGAGCGGAATCGAACTGAACGTCCGCGCGGGCGAACTTTGGGCGGGAATCGATTCGGATTTTTCCACGCATGAAGTTTGGATTGCGATTTTCGTTGACGGTGCGCAGACGGCGAGGCTCATGCTTGGCAAAGGTCGGAATGAAATCTGCGTTTTTCGAAATATGAATCCTGAGGTTGTGAAGAACGTTCGCATTTACAAGGAAACTCAGGCGATGGAATGCGACGCGCGGCACAAAATGATTTTGAAAGATTTTCGCACGGACGGAATTTTTTTGCCCGTGAAAAACGCGAATGTGAAAATTGAATTCATCGGCGACAGCATCACGAGCGGCGAAGGAGCTGTCGGTGCAAAAATCGAGCGCGATTGGATTTCCGCATTTTTCGGCGCGACGAAAACTTATGCGTTCAAATTGGCGCAAATGCTCGGCGCAGATTTCAACGTCATTTCGCAAAGCGGCTGGGGAACTGTGACGGGCTACGACAACGACACTTCGCACGCGCTTCCAGCGTATTACGAAAAAACTTGCGGCGTTTTGCGCGGCTCGGAAAACGAAACGCTCGGCGCGCAAAGTGAATGGAATTTTTCTTTGTGGCAGCCTGATTTGATAATCGTGAATTTGGGAACGAACGATCAAGGCGCGTTTATGAATCCGCCGTTCGCGAAAACGAATTTCAAGATGAAACTTCGCGCGGACGGAACGCCCGAAAAATCCAGCGCGGAATTTTTCGAAAAAGGCGTCGTCGATTTTCTCAAGTTTCTTCGCGTGAAAAATCCCGGCGCGAAAATTTTTTGGTGCTACGGAATGATGGGACGCTTGCTCGCGAAAAACATAGAAGCCGCGCTTGAGCTTTACAAAAAGCAAAGCGGCGATGCGAACGCGCATTTCGTTCTCTTGCCGGAAATGGATTCGGAAGAAAGTGGCGCGCTTTGCCATCCGAGCGAAGCGCAGCATGAAATTGCGGCGCGGTTTTTGTACGAAAAAATCTCGCCGTTTTTTGCACGCGAATGAATTACAAATCGTAAGTCTTTAAAATGTTCTGCGCCGTAACGATTCTGCTTTGTCGCAAATCCATCGACTGCTTTTCGATGTAGTGGTGCGCCTGCTGCTCGGTCATTTCAAGGTGCTGAATCAAAATGCATTTTGCGCGATCGACGATTCTCACTTCGGAAATTTTTTGCTGCAATTTTTTGTTTTCGTCTTCAAGGCGCATCACGCGTTTTCTGCTGGCGGTGAGAAGTTTCGCGGCCTGATAAAAAAATTCGGGACTGATTGGCTTTGGCAAAACGAAAACGCCCGCGTCCTCCACGTTCGCGTTTACGTCGTCAAGAATTTCTGCGCGCACAATCAGGATGATTCCGGCGTCGGTGGATTCTGCGGCGTGCAATGCGAGGTCGTCGCCCAGCTCGTCGGGGAGGGGAGTGTCGATTATGATGAGGTCGTACTGCGAGTCGAGCAAATCGCGCCTTGCCTGCGCTCCGTTTTGGATTGTGGAAACGCGCGAAAATTTCTGCGAGCCGAGCAAGCCTGAAATTATTTGAAGAGTCGTGTTTGTGTTTGAAACAATTAGAACGCTGTCCATCGAATTTAAATTTCTTCTGAGTTCCCGTCAAAATTTTCGAACGCGTCGAGCGTTACTTTCGGCAAAATCGATTTTATGAATTCGCTTTGCAACGCGGACTTTTTCGCCTCGTCAAAATCTTTCGGCAATTTTTCAAGGCCCTTCGTTTCCTCGCAATCCGCCTTGTACAAGTCGGAATTCACGGCGGGCTTGAGCGGCATTTTCTTTTTGATGCCGTCGAATCCTGCTTTGACTGCGAGCGCGAGCGCGAGATATTGATTGCAGCTGGAATCGGGCGAGCGAAGTTCGATTCGGCAAAGCTCGTCGGTGGCGGCGGCTGGCAGGCGGATGAGCTGGCTTCGATTTTGGCGGCTCCACGAAATGTATTCGGGCGCTTCGAATTCGCCGAGTCGTTTGTACGAAGATTTCAGAGGATTCGTGAAAAGCGTGATTTCCGCCGCGTGAGACAAAATTCCCGCGATGAAATTTTTCGCGTCTTCGCAAAGTTCGTCTCCGCAAAAAATGTTCTTGCCGTTTTTCAAAATCGAAATGCTCAAATGAAGTCCGTTTCCGTGCCGGCTTTCAAGCGGCTTCGGCGAGAACGAAGCGTAAAGCCCGTTGGCGGCGGCCACCGTGCGCACGATGGTTTTGTAAGTGGCGAGATTGTCGGCGGCGGCGCAGATGCGGCTGTATCGGAACACCACTTCCTGTTGGCCGGGGCCTGCTTCGTGGTGCGACATTTCGGGCTGGATTCCCATCTGCTCGAGGTAAAGGCAGATTTGTCGGCGAACGTTTTCGCCTTTGTCTTTGGGAGCGAGGTCGCAATAGCCCGCGTCGTCAAGCGGAATTTTCGTCGGGTTTCCGTCCGCGTCCAATTTGAAAAGATAGAATTCGCTTTCGATTCCAGCCTTGATTTCATAGCCGGAATTTTTCGCCTCGTCGTCAATTTTGCTCAAAAGCATTCGCGTGTCGCCTTCGAACGGCCGCCCGTCGGGATGGCGAATCATGCAAAAAAGGCGGACGACTTTTCCCTGCTGAGGTCGCCACGGCAAAACGGAAAGCGTCGCGGGATCGGGAATCAAAAACAAGTCGCTCGTACTTACGTTCAAAAATCCCGCCACTGCGCTTGCGTCGAACGAGATGCCGCTTTCAAATGCGCGTTCAAGTTCGCGCGGCTGAATTGAAATGCTTTTTACATTTCCGAACACGTCGGAAAAAAAGAGCTTTATGAATTTCACGTCGTTTTCAGAAACATATTGCAAGACTTCGCTTTTTGTGTACACATTTCCTCCGATGATTTGTTGTAATCTTTATGTTTACAACTGCAAAATAAGCGTGCGATTTTATTCCACCGTAACGGACTTTGCCAAATTGCGCGGCTTGTCGGGATCATTTCCGCGAAGCACCGCGCAATAGTACGCGAAAAGTTGCGCCGGAATCACGGTGAGAAGCGGCGCGAAATCCGCGCTGATTTTTGGAAGCGCGATGATGTCGTCGGCGGTGTCGGAAAAAAATCCCGAATCGTCCTGCGTGATTACGAGCGTCTGCGCTCCGCGCGATTTTACCTGCTCGATGTTCGAGCGAATTTTTTCATAAAGTTCCGCGTCGGAAGCGATGGCGACCACGAGCGAAGTTTTGTCGATGAGCGCGATTGGTCCGTGCTTGAGTTCGCCCGCCGCGAAAGCCTCGCTGTGCATGTAACTCACTTCTTTTAATTTGAGCGCGGCTTCAAGGCACGAAGCGCTGTCAAACCTGCGCCCGATGTAGAAGACGCTCGACTTGTTGAAATTCTGCGAGGCGAGTTTTTGCACGATGTTTTCGCTTTTGAGAATTTCTTCGATTTTTTGCGGCACGCTTTCAAATTCCAAAAGTGCGTTTTCATATTCGCTTTGCGAAATCGTTTTGCGTTCTGCGCCCGCCTTGAGCGCGAGCATGTAAAGGCAGACGAGCTGCGCCGTGTACGCTTTTGTGGAAGCCACGGAAATTTCCGCGCCCGCCCAAGTGTAGATTACATAGTCCGCCTCGCGCGAAACGGAAGAGCCAACGCAGTTCGTGATGGCGATGATTTTCGCGCCAGCCTTTTTCGCGAGGCGCAAAGCCGCGAGCGTGTCGGCGGTTTCTCCCGATTGGCTTATGACGATGAAAAGATCGTTCGCGTTCATAATTGGATTTCGGTAGCGGTATTCGGACGCGATGTCAACTTCGGTGGAAAGCCGCGCGAATTTTTCGAAAGCGTATTTCGCCACTTGTCCAGCGTATGAAGCCGTTCCGCAGGCAGTGATGACGATTCTTCCGACGTTTTTCCAGTCGATGTTTTCTTTGATTTCTTCGAATTTAATGTCGAGAGGCTTTTCGTTTTGCGCGTCGCCATTTTTCACGAGCCGAGGCCTCATCGTGTCCAAAAGCGCCTTTGGCTGCTCGTGAATTTCCTTGAGCATAAAATGCGCGTATCCTTCTTTTTCCGCTGAAGAAGCGTCCCATTCCACGTGGTAAGGTTCGCGAATGTGGCGTTCGCCATCGGTGGAAAAAAGATCAACGTGGTCTGAGTAGACGACGGCGACTTCCTTTTCCTCCAAAAAATAAACTTCGCGCGTGTGCGAAAGCAAAGCCGGAACGTCGCTCGCGATGAAATTTTCGCCCTTGCCAAGTCCCACGACGAGCGGACTTTCTTTTCGCGCGGCGATGATTCTGTCCGGAAAATCCTTGCACAAAACCACGAGACCATAAGAGCCTTCGACTTTTTCGAGAGCCTTGATCACTGCGGAAAAAATGTCGCCTGTCTGCGTGTAGAAAAAATTGATGAGGTGCGCCACGACTTCAGTGTCGGTCTGGCTTTTGAAAACGCTGCCTTGACTTTGAAGCCATTGCTTGAGCTGCAAATAATTTTCGATGATGCCGTTGTGGACGACGGCGATCGTGCCGGAAACGTTCGTCTGCGGATGCGCGTTCAAATCGCTCGGCTCGCCGTGCGTGGCCCATCTTGTGTGCCCGATTCCAATCGAACCTTTGATTGTTTCGTCCGCGATTCGCTCCTGCAAAACTTTGAGCGCGCCCTTCGCCTTGCGCACGATTATGTTCTCGCCGTCGAGCACGGCAATTCCAGCCGAATCGTAGCCGCGATACTCGAGCTTTTTGAGCGAGTCAATCAAAATCGGCGTGGCAAGTTCATTTCCGACATATCCGACAATTCCACACATAGTTACTCCAATAAAAAGTCAAGGGCGAAATTTCAATTTCGCGATTGGCTTTTTAGTGTGCGCGTTTTGCAACTTGTTGCGACCGCGCACAAGTATATAAGAAAGTTTCCAACGGAAACTTGTCATGATAAAAATGCCGCGCTATTTCAGCGGCGTTTTTATCATACCTCCTTAGTTTATTCAATTATAATTTTTTTTCGCGCGAATTTCAATAGGGAAATTTTCGCTTTTGATATTCCAAATAAAAATTCGCGTTTACAAGGCGCTTGCTCTTTCCTCTTGAAAAAAAAATCGAGTTGCCATAGAATGGAATTATGAAATAT